>NZ_VWWH01000009.1:0-142527 GCF_011753045.1 Burkholderia sp. Ap-955 | reverse complement strand
TCGATCCCGCGCCGCTGCCGGCTGCATCGCGCGCCGCCCATGAGCTGATCGCGGCCGGCATCGCGATGCGCCGCATCCGCACGCACGCGGCCCGCGCAGCGCTTGCCCGTGCGCGCGCAGCCGCCCTCGACGCCGGTATCGCCGCGCTGACGGCCGAGGTCGACACCGCGGCACGCGTGCTCGACGCACCGGCCGCGCGCCTTGTCACACGCGGTACATCGCGGCTCGTGTCGCTCGACGAAGTCGAGACGCTATTCGCGTCGAACGCGCTCGTCGTCGATGCGTGCCGCCACACGGTGCGCGACGCGCGCACGACCGTGTCGCTTGCGCGGCGGCCCGTGCTGTTCGTGCTTGCCCGCGCGCTCGGCGAGGCATGGCCGGCCGACGTGTCGCGCAACGCGCTCGTCGCCGTCGCGTTCCGCGCGAAACACGCGGACGAATCGCATCGCGCACGCCTGCGCGTCGAGATCGGCCGGCTGCGCGCGGTGCTGCGGCCGCTCGCGAACGTCATCGCCACGCCGCGCGGCTTCGCGCTCGAACCGCTCGGCGTACGTGAGACGGTCGTGCTGGCACGCCCGGTCGACGATCGCCACGCAGCCGTGCTCGCGCTCCTCGCCGATGGCGAAGCGTGGTCGAGCTCCGCGCTGGCGCTGGCCCTCGGCGCGAGCCAGCGCACCGTACAGCGCGCGCTCGACGCGCTCGCCGAAGCCGACAAGGTCCAGGCGCTGGGCCGCGGCCGCGCGCGCCGCTGGATGACGCCGCCATTGCCCGGTTTCGCGACGACCTTGTTACTCCCCGCCCCGCTCCCGGGCGATTAGGATGACCTCACCGAACGACGAGGTGACGAACATGAAACGCTTCCGTGCAGACATCCTTCGCGAATACGGCCCGTTTCCGGGCGTCGACGGCGTACACGGCGTCACGTACGACGGGCAATACGTGTGGTACGCGTCCGGCGACAAGCTGAATGCGCTCGACCCGGAACGCGGCACGACCGTCCGCTCGCTCGACGTCGCCGCGCATGCGGGCACGGCGTTCGACGGCCGACACCTGTACCAGATCGTCGAGGACCGCATCGAGAAGATCGATCCCGAATCGGGCCGCGTGCTCGCGACGATCCCCGCTCCCGGCAAGGGCGGCGATTCGGGGCTGGCTTGGGCCGAAGGCGCGCTGTGGGTCGGCCAGTACCGCGAACGCAAGATTCATCAGGTGGACCCGCAAACGGGCGCCGTGCTGCGCACGATCGAATCGAACCGCTTCGTCACCGGCGTGACGTGGGTCGACGGCGAGCTGTGGCACGGCACCTGGGAAGCCGACCAGGCCGACCTGCGCCACATCGATCCGCGCACCGGCCAGGTGCTCGAGCAGATCGACATGCCGGCAGGCGTCGGCGTATCGGGGCTCGAATCCGACGGCCACGACCGCTTCTACTGCGGCGGCGGCAACAGCGGCACGTTGCGCGCCGTGCGTCGGCCGGCGCGGGCCGGGGCGTCGGCCAACAATGCGGGCGCATCGCCCGATTCGGCTGACGAATGATCCGCAGCCTGCCGTGATCGCTCCGGGGCGCAGCACGGCTGCGCTCCGCCCTGCGCCGAGTGCAGGAATGAACAAGACGACGTCGCGACCGCGTCGCTAAGCTGCGCGCTCGTCAGTCATGTGTTCGGAGCGGTCGATGCGACGCGGTGTGGTCTATGGTGTCCTGGCAGGTGCCCTGTGGGGCATGGTGTTTCTCGTTCCTCGGCTGCTGACCGACTTCTCGCCGCTGCTGCTGAGCGCCGGCCGCTACGCGATGTACGGCCTCGTGTCGTTGGCGGCCGCACTGCCGGCCGCCCGCTCGCTGCTCGCGCGGCTGACCCGCGAGGATCTCGTCGCGCTGGTCAGGCTCGCCGTCGTCGGCAACGTCGCGTACTACATGCTGTTGTCCGGCGCCGTGCACCTGATCGGCATCGCGCCCAGTTCGCTGATCGTCGGCGTGCTGCCCGTCACGGTCACGCTCGCGGGCCTCGGCGACCACGGCGCCGTGCCGCTGCGGCGCCTCGCCGCCCCGCTCGCGCTGGTGATCGCGGGCATCGTCTGCATCAACGTCGACCTGTTCACCTCCGAGGCCGCGCATGCGACGACGCTCGGCCAGAAGCTCGCCGGCATCGCCTGCGCGGCCGGTGCACTCGCGAGCTGGACCTGGTATGCGGTCGCGAACGCACGCTATCTGCAGCGCCACCATCATTTCGGCGGCAACGAGTGGTCGGTGCTGTGGGGTGTCGTGACGGGCCTGATCGGCGGGCTCGTCTGGATCGCGATCCTCGCGCTGCCGGCCGGCACCGTGCAGGCAGCGGTCCCGGCGTCGCGCTGGCAACTGTTCTGGCTGCTGAACCTGGTGCTCGCGATCGGCGCATCGTGGCTCGGCAACGGGCTGTGGAATGCCGCGTCGAAGCGGCTGCCGCTCACGCTGTCGGGCCAGCTGATCGTGTTCGAAACCGTGTTCGCGATGCTTTACGCGTTCGTGTACGACCAGCGGATGCCGCATGCACTCGAGATCGCCGCGCTGGTGCTGCTGCTCGCGGGCGTCTACGGATCGGTGCGGCAGCATGGCGACACGCCCGCCGGCGGCGATACGACGGGAAGCACACCGGCAAACGCAAACGCCGCGGCCCACTGAGCGCCGCGGCGTTTGATCGGACGAATCGGGACGAAAGCCGCGGATGGGCCCGTGTCAGCGCGCGTCCTTGTGCATCCACTTGCGACCCTCGATGGAGCCGGCGCGGCGCGACTTGTCGACGCGCCGCTGGCGCGCGAGCTTCGGATCGACGATCAACGGGCGGTAGATCTCGACGCGGTCGTGGTCGGCGAGCGGTGTGTCGAGCGGCGCAAGCTTGCCGTACACGCCCGTCTTCGCGTTCGCGAGATCGATTTCCGGGTGCAGCGCGAGCACGCCGCTCGCATCGATCGCCGAACGAACGGTCGCCCCTTCGGGCAGCGACAGCGGAATCAGCGTCTGGCGATCCGGCAGCGCGTAGCAGACTTCGATCGACAGCATCGCGTCACCCCTTCCCGTAGCGCTGGTCGGCGCGCTTCACGAACGAATCGACGAACGTGTTCGCGATATGGCTGAACACCGGCCCGATGATCTTCTCGAGCAGGATGCTCGAGAACTCGTAGTGCAGCGCGAATTCGATCTTGCAGGCATCGGCACGCAGTGCCGTGAAGCGCCACGAGCCCGTGAACTTCTTGAACGGGCCGTCCGTGAACTCCATGTCGATCCGCGTCGGGCGCTGCTGCGTGTTGCGCGTCGCGAAATGCTGCTTGATGCCCTTGAAGTTGATGTCGATGCGCGCTTCCATCCCGCTCTCGTCCTGACGGCGAATCTCGACACCGCCGCACCAGGGCAGGAAATTGGGGTAGTCGGCCACGTCGGTGACGAGGTCGAACATCTGTTCCGCCGAATGACGGATCAATACGGTTTTCTGGACATCTGCCATAAATCGCGCGGCATCGCTTAAGGTGAGAACGCAAGCCGGGCGATTCCCGCCCCGCTTTGCTAAAATCGTGATTTTAAACGAGTTGGCCCGATCCTTTCATGAGCATCATCGACAACAGGAAAGCGCACTTCGATTACCACATCGAGGAACGCTACGAGGCGGGGCTCGTGCTCGAGGGCTGGGAAGTCAAGGCGCTGCGCGCCGGGCGCGGCCAGATCCGGGAAGGTTACGTCGTGATCAAGCACGCCGAGATCTTCCTGATCGGTACCCATATCAGCCCGCTGCCCGAGGCTTCGACCCACATCACGCCCGACCCGGTTCGCACGCGCAAGCTGCTGCTGCACCGTGAGGAAATCAAGAAACTGATCGGCAAGGTCGAGCAGCGTGGCTACACGCTCGTGCCGCTGAACTTCCACTACAAGGGCGGTCGCGTGAAGTGCGACATCGCGCTCGCGAAGGGCAAGAAGCTGCACGACAAGCGCGAAACCGAGAAGAAGCGCGACTGGGAACGCGAAAAGGCTCGCATCATGCGCGCGGGCACCTGATCTGCGCGACACGCATCACAAACGACACGGCCCGCTCGAAGCGGGCCGTGTTGCTTTGCGGTCAGGTGAATCGGTGCGCCGGCTACAAGGGCGATCCCCGGCACGCCACGCCGCCGGTTTCGGCCGAAGAAAGGCACCGACGACGGCGCCGCGCGGGCATCATCCGCCCCCGGCTGCGCGACGATTGGCCGCACGCCGATCGCATGCGGCGACTACCTGTGCGCCGCCTCTATCCGGACTCAGGCCTTCCCGCCCGAAGCCGCCCCCGCGCTCTTGACGATCGTCAGCGCCGACGAGATCGCCGTGCCGAGATCCGACAGATTCGACGGCACGATCAGCGTGTTGCCCTGCTTCGCGAGATTCGAGAATGCGCTGACATACTGCTCGGCCACCTTCAGGTTCACCGCGTCCATCCCGCCCTGCGATTGCATCGCGTTCGCGATCTTCTGGATTGCCTGCGCGTTCGCCTCGGCCACCGCCAGAATCGCGGCTGCTTCACCCTGCGCCTGGTTGATCGCGGCCTGCCGTTCGCCTTCGGATTTCTGGATCGCCGCTTCGCGCGCGCCCGACGCGAGGTTGATCTGCTCCTGCTTGCGGCCTTCGGATGCGGCGATCAGCGCGCGCTTTTCACGCTCCGCGGTGATCTGCGCCTGCATCGCGTGCAGGATTTCCTTCGGCGGCGTCAGGTCCTTGATCTCGTAGCGCAGGACCTTCACCCCCCAGTTCGCCGCGGCCTGATCGAGCGCCGACACGATGTTGTGGTTGATGAAGTCGCGCTCCTCGAACGTCTTGTCGAGTTCGAGCTTGCCGACCACCGAGCGCAACGTCGTTTGCGCGAGCTGTGTGATCGCGAGCACGAAGTTGCTCGACCCGTACGACGCCTTCATCGGATCGGTCACCTGGAAATACAGCACGCCGTCGACCTGCAGCTGCGTGTTGTCGCGCGTGATACAGACCTGGCTCGGCACGTCGAGCGGGATTTCCTTCAGCACGTGCCGATATGCGATGCGATCGACGAACGGCAGCACGATGTTCAGGCCGGGCGACAGCGTCGCGTGATAGCGCCCGAAGCGCTCGAGTACCCACGCATGCTGCTGCGGCACGATCTTCACCGTCTTCGACACGATCACGATCGCGATGACGAGCAGGACAACCCAGATGATCAGCGAATCCATGAAGTATTCCCTCCTTGTTGTATCGGCGGACGATCAGCCCGCGGGTTTCGCCACGACCACGAGACAATTGCCGCGCACGGCACTCACCTGGTACACGTGCGCGTCGTCGCGCTCGCCGTTCTCGAGCTCGACGTCCCAGTCGGCGCCGCGATACTGCACGCGCGCGCGGCCGTCACGCCACGCGTCGACCGTGACGGTCGCGCCGATATCGAGATTGACGTCGGGATTCGTCGACGTGTCGCGCTTCTGCTTGCGGCCGAGCCCCGAACGCCGCAACACGACCATCGCGACGATCGCGACCACCGCCGCCGCCCCGAACTGCACGTGCGGCGCGAAACCGGCCAGCTGCAGCAGCCCGCCCGCGAGAAAGCCGAGCGCGATCATCAGCAGGTAGAACGTGCCCGTCAGCAACTCGGCCACGACCAGCACGCCCGCCGCGACCCACCAGAACAGATGCCCCGACATCATTGTGGTCTCCAGAAAAACATCCCCCGTGCGCACTTGCCGTGCAGGCAACCAGAATACGCGTTGAAGCGCGACTCCGGTTCAACATGCTCGCCGCCCCCGAGGAGACGGCCAATGCGCGTGGGCCGGCCCGGTGCGTACCCACAAATAAAAACACCCCGGTGCCTACCGGGGTGTTTATAGCATGAACCTTGCATTTTGCCTTCAGCGGAAGCACGGTGCCACCGCGCTTCCGTCAAAGATGCATGACCGACCGTTACTTCCGGTTGGCGAGCGCCTGCCACGTATCGATGATCGTGTCGGGGTTCAGCGAGATCGACACGATGCCTTCGTCGGTCAGCCATTGCGCGAAGTCCGGGTGATCGGACGGGCCCTGGCCGCAGATGCCGACGTACTTGCCCATCTTGCGGCAGGTATCGATCGCGCGCTTCAGCAGGAACTTGACGGCCGGGTCGCGTTCGTCGAAGTCGACAGCCAGCAGTTCCATGCCCGAATCGCGGTCGAGGCCGAGCGTGAGCTGCGTGAGGTCGTTCGAGCCGATCGAGAAGCCGTCGAAGAACTGCAGGAAATCTTCGGCGAGGATCGCGTTGGTCGGGACTTCGCACATCATCACGAGGCGCAGGCCGTTTTCGCCGCGCTTCAGGCCGAACTTCTCGAGCAGGCCGACGACGCGCTCCGCCTGCTTCACGGTACGCACGAACGGCACCATGATCTCGACGTTGGTCAGGCCCATCTCGTCGCGCACGCGCTTCAGTGCGCGGCACTCCATCTCGAACGCCTGCGCGAAGTCTTCAGCGATGTAACGCGACGCGCCGCGGAAGCCCAGCATCGGGTTTTCCTCGTCCGGCTCGTAACGCGAACCGCCGATCAGCTTCTTGTACTCGTTCGACTTGAAGTCGGACAGACGCACGATCACGGGCTTCGGATAGAACGCCGCCGCGATCGTCGCGACACCTTCCGTCAGCTTGTCGACGTAGAACTGACGCGGCGATGCGTGACCACGCGCGACGCTCTCGACGGCCTTCTTCAGGTCCTGGTCGATGTTCGGGTACTCGAGGATCGCCTTCGGGTGAACGCCGATGTTGTTGTTGATGATGAACTCGAGACGCGCGAGACCCACGCCGGCGTTCGGCAGTTGCGAGAAGTCGAACGCGAGCTGCGGGTTGCCGACGTTCATCATGATCTTGACCGGGATTTCCGGCAGTTCGCCGCGCTGCACTTCCGTGACTTCCGTCTCGAGCAGGCCGTCGTAGATCTTGCCTTCGTCGCCTTCCGCGCACGACACGGTGACGAGCGCGCCGTCCTTCAGGATGTCGGTCGCATCGCCGCAACCGACGACTGCCGGCACGCCCAGTTCACGCGCGATGATTGCCGCGTGGCAGGTCCGGCCGCCACGGTTCGTGACGATCGCGGCTGCACGCTTCATCACCGGCTCCCAGTTCGGGTCGGTCATGTCGGCCACCAGCACGTCACCCGGCTGCACGCGTTCCATTTCCGACGGATCCTGGATCACGCGCACGGGGCCCGCGCCGATCTTCTGGCCGATCGCACGGCCCGTTGCCAGCACCTGCGACTGGCCCTTCAGCTTGAAGCGCTGCTCGGCCTTGCCGGTCGCCTGGCTCTTCACGGTTTCCGGACGTGCCTGCAGGATGAAGATCTTGCCGTCGCGGCCGTCCTTGCCCCACTCGATGTCCATCGGACGCTGGTAGTGCTTCTCGATGATGACCGCGTACTTCGCCAGCTCGATCACGTCTTCGTCGGTGATCGAGTAGCGGTTGCGCTGCTCGTGCGGCACGTCGACCGTCTTCACGCGGCCCGGCTCGCCCGGCTGCGTGAATTCCATCTTGATCAGCTTCGAGCCGATCGAGCGGCGGATGATCGGGTACTTGTCCTGTGCGAGCGTCGTCTTGAACACATAGAACTCGTCCGGGTTCACTGCGCCCTGCACGACGGTTTCGCCCAGGCCGTAGCTCGACGTGATGAACACGGCGTCCTTGAAGCCCGATTCGGTGTCGATCGTGAACATCACGCCGGCCGCGCCGACGTCCGAGCGGACCATGCGCTGCACGCCGGCCGACAGGGCGACTTCCGCGTGCGTGAAGCCCTTGTGCACGCGATACGAGATCGCGCGGTCGTTGTACAGCGACGCGAACACGTGCTTCATGCGGTCGAGCACGTCTTCGATGCCGACGACGTTCAGGTACGACTCCTGCTGGCCGGCGAACGATGCGTCGGGCAGGTCTTCCGCGGTAGCGGACGAACGCACGGCGAACGACAGCTCGCCGGGCGAGCTGTTCTTCAGGATGTCGAACTGCTCACGGATTTCCTGCTCGAGACGTGCCTGCATCGGCGCATCGACGATCCACTTGCGGATTTCGGCGCCGGCTTCGGCGAGCGCCTTCACGTCGTCGATGTCGAGCGACTCGAGACGCTTGGCGATGCGGTCGGTAAGGTCGTTGTGCTTGAGGAAATCGCGGAACGCGAGCGCGGTCGTGGCGAAACCGGTGGGTACGCGAACGCCTGCTTCGGAAAGCTGGCTGATCATTTCGCCCAGCGACGCATTCTTGCCGCCGACGATCTCCACATCGGTCATCCGCAACTGCTCGAACGGAATTACATACGCCTGGTCCTTTGCGACGTTTGCTGCGTTAGTCATACAAGCCCCTAAGTGTGAAAAAAATGCTCGATTGCGCAAGTGGGCTTGGACGCGGGCGCTTGCAAAAAGGCGCGGCGCGTCTTGCGCAACCTGTTGGAGAAACAATCGCAGCGGCGGACAATCTTCCGACCCGATTTGCAAAAATCCCGGAAGAAGGGCGATATTTGCAGACAAATCGCCAAACTTGCCGGGAATTTTGGAATCGAGCGGCGAAGTCCGGGGCGCCGTTCGCGCCCTGCCCCCGCAATTGCTTATCCAACAGGTTGCCGCTATTCTACCGTGCCGGCTGCCGGATGTGGCGCGACCTTGTCACTGCGTCTGGAGGCGAACCTCCAGCCGCCCGCGCAACCGCCCTTCACGTTCGACGCCCAGATTCATGCTGCCTACCGTATTCATCGTCTCCGACGGCACCGGGATCACTGCCGAAACCTTCGCGCATTCGATCCTCTCCCAGTTCGACCAGAAATTCCGTCTCGTGCGCGTGCCGTTCGTCGACTCGCTCGACAAGGCCTATGCGACCGTCGAGAAGATCAACGAAGCCGCCGTGCACGACGGCCGCCGCGCGATCGTGTTCACGACGCTCGTCGACAGCGAGTCGAACGACATCGTCAAGCGCTCGAACGCACTCGTGCTCGACATGTTCCAGCGCTTCGTCGAACCGCTCGAGCAGGAACTGGAGCTCAAGTCGAGCCACGCGATGGGCCGCGGTCACCAGAACGCGGACACCGAGGAATACAAGACCCGGATCGAGGCGATCAACTTCTCGCTCGCGCACGACGACGGCCAGTCGAACCGCAACCTGTCGGAAGCCGACGTGATCCTCGTCGGCGTGTCGCGCAGCGGCAAGACGCCGACGAGCCTGTATCTCGCGATGCAGTACGGCGTGAAGGCGGCAAACTATCCGCTGATTCCGGAGGATTTCGAGCGCGGCAAGCTGCCGTCGGCGCTCGCCGCGTACAGCGAGAAGCTGTTCGGGCTGTCGATCGACCCGCAGCGCCTGTCGGAGATCCGCAACGAGCGCCGGCCGGGCAGCAAATACGCGGCGCCCGAGAACTGTCGCTACGAGATCAACGAGGCCGAAGCGATGATGCGCCGCGAGGGGATCAAGTGGCTGTCGTCGACGCACAAGTCGATCGAGGAAATCGCGACGACGATCCTGCAGGAAATCCGCCTCGACCGGCAGTCGTACTAAGCCGGAGCGCTGGCGGCCGCCTGGCCGCCGCCGGCAACAAAAAGGCCGCGTCGAACGCGGCCTTTTTCATGGTGCGCGGCAAGCACGCGTGTGGCGTCACGCACGCCGCTGTTGACGCACCTGCTCGAACAGGCAGACCGCAGCCGCGGCCGCGACATTCAGCGACTCCATCCCGCCCGGCTGCGGGATCGTCACGCGATGCGTGGCCGCGTCGCGCCAGAACGCCGACACGCCCGCCCCCTCGTTGCCGAACACCCATGCAACCGGCCCCGACAGGTCGCAGTCATAGACCGCCTGCGCGCCGTGCGAGTCGGTCAGCGCGACCGGCACAGCGAGGCGCTCGGCGAGCGCGCCGGCTTCGACGTCCTCGTGGATCGACAGCAGGAAATGCGCGCCCATGCCCGAGCGCAGCACCTTCGACGACCATGCATACGCGGTGCCCGGTGCACAGAACACGTGGCGCACGCCTGCGGCCGCCGCGCTGCGCAGGATCGAGCCGACGTTGCCGGCGTCCTGCACGCCGTCGAGCACGACCGACGACTGCGTCACGCGCGCCGGCAGCGGCTGCGCCGGCCGGTCGACGAGCAGCAGGAAGCCGACGCCGTTGACGACGTTCGACAACTGTCCGAACAGCGCGTCGGGCAGCGTGACGATTCGCTGCGCATCGATGCGCGCGACGATCGCCTGTGCCTCGGCGTGGCCGAGTGCGCCTTCGGTCGTGACGCACAGCTCGGGCGTCGCGCCCGTGTCGAGGTACGCGCTCGCGAGATGGAATCCTTCGAGCAGCGCCTGGCCGCCGCGGCGCTGATGGGACGTCGAACCCGCGAGCGCCTTCAGGCGCTTGTACAGCGGGTTGTCGCGGGAAGTAATGCTTTTCATCGAATCAGGTCGAGTGCCGCGCGAACCGGCGCGAACGAGCGCCGATGGGCTTCGCACGGGCCGTGCTCGCGCAGCGCGGCAAGGTGTTTCTCGGTGCCGTAGCCCGCATGCACGTTGAAGCCGTACACGGGGAAGCGTTCGTGCAGGTCGACGAGCATGCGGTCACGGGTGACCTTCGCGAGGATCGACGCAGCCGAGATGCTCGGCACGAGCGCGTCGCCGCTGACGATCGCCTCGGCGCGCACCGTCAGCGTCGGGCAGCGGTTGCCGTCGATCTGCGCGAGCGTCGGCAGGACCGACAGCCCTTCGACCGCCCGCTTCATCGCGAGCATCGTCGCGTGCAGGATGTTCAGCGTGTCGATCTCGTCGACACTCGCCGACGCGACGCAATACGACAGCGAGCGCGCGACGATCAGCTCGTACAGCGACTCGCGCTTCTTCGCGGACAGCGCCTTCGAATCGTCGAGCCCGTCGATCGGCTGCGCCGGATCAAGAATCACCGCGGCGGCCACCACCGGCCCGGCGAGCGGGCCGCGGCCCGCTTCGTCGACGCCGCAGACGATCTCGTCGGGACGGCTGAAATCGAAACCACCCTGCGCGTCGCTCGACGCGCGGCGGCGTGGTGCACGTACTGCGGTCATGCGCGCCCCTTGCGTTGTTCGAGCACGCGTACGACCGCTTCGGCCGCCTTCGCGGCCGTGTTCTGCCGCAGCGAAAGATGCATTTCGGTAAAGACTTCGGTCAGCGTGCGGCGGTTCGCGTCGTCGCGCAGCTGCGTGAGCGTCGCATCGGCGAGCGCCTCGGGCGTCGCGAAATGCTGCAGCAGCTCGGGCACGACGAAACGCCCCGCCAGGATGTTCGGCAAGCCGACGTACGGCAGGTAACCCTGCCGGCGCATGATCTGCCCGGTCAGCCAGGGCACCTTGTACGAGATCACCATCGGCTTTTTCAGCAGCGCGGCTTCCAGCGTGACCGTGCCGCTCTTCACGAGGATCGCGTCGGCAGCCGTCATCGCGACCTGCGAGCGGCCATCGGTGATCGTCAGCGCGAGCTGCGGATGCGCATCGACGAGCGGCTGCAGCAGCGCGCGCAGCGCGGGCGTGGCCGCCGGCATCACGAACCGCACGCCAGGCTCGCGCTGCTGCATCAGCGCCATCGCCGCGAAGAACGTCGGGCCGATCAGTGCGATTTCCGAGCGCCGGCTGCCCGGCAACACGGCGATCACCGGGCCGTCGGCCGGCAGTCCGAGCGCGATGCGCGCACCGTGCGTGTCGGGTTCGAGCGGAATTTCGTCGGCGAGCGGATGGCCGACGTAGGTCGAGGCAACGCCTGCCTTGTCGAGAATCGCCGGTTCGAACGGGAACAGGCACAGCATGTGATCGACCGACTTCGCGATCTTCTTGATCCGGCCGCCGCGCCATGCCCAGATCGACGGGCACACGAAGTGGATCGACGGGATGCCCGCGTCGCGCGCTGCCTGTTCGACGTTGAAGTTGAAGTCGGGCGCGTCGACGCCGATGAACGCGTCCGGCCGCTCGGCGAGCAACTGGCGCTTCAGCTCGCCGCGAATCCGCAGGATCTCGGGAATCTGGCCCAGCGCCTCGACATAGCCGCGCACCGTCAGCTTGTCCATCTGCCAGTGCGAGTCGAAGCCCTGCGCGATCATCCGCGGCCCGCCGATCCCGTAGTACTGGGCCGATTCGGGCAGCCGCTCGCGCAGCCCGCCGAGCAGCGACGCGCCGAGCAGGTCGCCCGACGGTTCGCCGGCCACCATCGCGAGCCGGAGCTGAGTGGTCGGAAGCGGCATCGCTTAGCGGATGATGCCGCGTTGCGACGCGTCGATGAACTCGACGAGCGCCGTCACGGGTGCGTCGCCCTCACCGCCCGCCGCCGCCAGCTCGCGCAACTGCACTTTCGCTTCCTCGAGCGACAGGCCGTTCTTGTACAGCAGGCGGTACGCGCTGCGCAGCGCGGAGATCGCGTCGGGCGAGAAACCGCGCCGGCGCAGCCCTTCGACGTTGATCCCGTGCGGCTCGGCCTTGTTGCCTGCCGCGATCACGAACGGCGGAATGTCCTGCACGAGCGCCGATGCGCCGCCCAGCATCGAGTGCGCGCCGATGCGCACGAACTGGTGGACGCCCGACATCCCGCCGATGATCGCCCAGTCGCCGATCTCGACGTGGCCGGCCATCTGCGCGTTGCTCGACAGGATCACGTGGCTGCCGACGGTGCAGTCATGACCGATGTGCACATAGGCCATGATCCAGTTGTCGTCGCCGAGCGTCGTCACGCCGACGTCCTGCACGGTGCCCGTGTGAATCGTCGTGAATTCGCGGATCGTGTTGCGGTTGCCGATCACGAGCTTCGTCGGCTCGTCCTTGTACTTCATGTCCTGCGGACGACCACCGACCGACGCGTAATGGCCGATGCGGTTGTCCTCGCCGAGCGTCGTATGGCCTTCGATCACGCTGTGCGAGCCGATCGTCGTACGCGCGCCGATCGTGACGTGCGGACCGACGATCGCGTACGGGCCGATCTCGACCGATTCGTCGATCTGCGCGCCCGGTTCGACAATCGCGGTGGGATGAATCCTGGTCATGCGCCGTTGCCTCTCGATGTGATGTGTCGCGTTGCGTTGCCTGTCCGTGCCGCGTCGCTCAGGGCGCCACGTCGGTCGTCTTGACCGTGCACATCAGTTCGGCCTCCGCCGCCACCTTGCCGTCCACTTCCGCCACCGCCTTGAACTTCCAGATGCCGCGGATGTAGCGTTCGAACGTCACGTTCAGAATCAGTTGGTCGCCCGGCTCGACCGGACGCTTGAAGCGCGCGCCGTCGATCCCGACGAAGTAGTACAGCGTGTTCTCCGGATCCTTCGGCTGCTCTTCCGAGAAGGTCAGCAGCGCCGCGGCCTGCGCGAGCGCTTCGAGGATCAGCACGCCCGGCATCACCGGCCGCTTCGGGAAATGTCCCTGGAAGTACGGCTCGTTGATCGACACGTTCTTCAGCGCTTTGATTCCCTTGTGCGGTTCGAGTTCGAGCACGCGATCGACGAGCAGAATCGGGTAGCGATGCGGCAGCAGCGTGAGGATCTTGTGGATGTCGAGATTGATTTTTTCAGTGCTCATGATGGTTCGTCTCACGCAGAGGCTGCGCGGTGGTGATGCAAAGGCTGAAGCGGGCCGTCGTGCGGCCCAGTCTGGCAAACCGGGCCGGTTGCGCTGGCCGTGCCCGGTTCGAGGTCTCGCATGATGCGCTCAGGCGTCCGTGCCGCCCTGGGCGGCGAGCGCGGCTTCGAGCGCCTTGATGCGCTCGCGCAGCTTGTCGAGGTTGCGCACGAGCGCGGCGCTCTTGTTCCATTCGCCGTGGTCGACGGCCGGGAACGCGCTGGTATAGATGCCGGCCTTCGGCAGCGACTTCGATACGCCCGATTTCGCGGTGATGATGACATAGTCGCCGAGCGTCACGTGGCCGGCGATCCCGGCCGCGCCGCCGATCATGCAGTGGCGGCCGATCGTCGTGCTGCCCGCGATCCCGGCGCTGCCGGCGATCACCGTATAGGCACCGATCCGGCAGTTGTGGCCGATCTGGACCTGGTTGTCGATCTTCACGCACTCCTCGATGACGGTATCCGCCATCGCGCCGCGATCGATCGTCGTGTTCGCGCCGATCTCGACGTCCGGGCCGATCGTGACGCCGCCGACCTGCGGGATCTTGACCCAGCTGCCGGTGCGCGCGTCGCCGTCGCCGACGAAATCCGGCGCGAAGCCGAAGCCGTCGGAGCCGATCACGGCGCCCGCATGGATGATCGCGCGCGCGCCGACCTTGCAGCCGTGGTACACCGACGCGTTCGGATACAGGTGCGAGCCCGCGCCGATCGTCGTGCCGCGGCCGATGAAGACGTTCGCATCGAGCTGCACGCCGTCTTCGATCACCGCACCGGCCTCGACCGTCACGTGCGGGCCGATCACCGCGCTCGCGGCGACCTGCGCGGCCGGATCGATCGTCGCGCTCGGATGCACGCCGGCGGCGCGCTGCGGCGTGGCCAGGTCGATGAACATCTGCGCGACGCGCGCGAAGTACGCGTATGGATTCGGCGTGACAATGAAATTGCGGCCGGTAGCGGCCGCGCCCAGCTTTTCCAGATCCTTCGGCGCGATCAGCACCGCGCCGGCGCGGGTCGACTCGACCTGCGACAGGTACTTCGGATTCGCGAGGAACGCGAGATGCTGCGGGCCTGCCTGGTCGAGCGGCGCGAGTGCGCCCACCTTGCACTGTGCGTCGCCGGCGATCTCGCCGCCGAACCGCTTTACGAGTTCCTCAAGCGTCAATGCCATTCGTCGTCTGCTCCGTTCAGTTCGTCGAGCCGGACGCGAGCGCCTTGAGCACCTTGTCGGTGATGTCGATGCGCGGGCTGACGTACACGGCTTCCTGCACGATCAGGTCGTAATTCTGCTGCTCGGCGATCTGCTTGATGACCTTGTTCGCCCGCTCGAGCACGGCCGCCAGCTCCTCGTTGCGGCGCTGGTTCAGGTCTTCGCGGAATTCGCGCTGCTTGCGCTGGAAGTCGGTATCGAGCTGGGCGAGATCACGCTGCTTCTGCGCGCGGTCGCCCGCCGACAGCGACGCGCCGTTCTTGTCCAGCGAATCGGACATCGACTTCAGGCGCGCCGCCAGATCCTGCAGATCCTTGTCGCGCTTCGCGAACTCGGCTTCGAGCTTCGTCTGCGCCGCCTTCGCGGGCACCGACTCGCGCAGGATCCGATCCGAATTGACCGCCGCGATGCGGGCGACGTCCTGTGCGTGCGCCGTTGCCGCGCCCAAGGCCAGCGCAACGGTCAGCGCGCACATCACTCGTTTCGAAAACTTACCGGTTAGCAAAATTACCCTCTCGTTGCTGTTGTCATGCGTTCGGTCAGAACGCCGTCCCGATCTGGAACTGGAATTTCTGGTACTGGTCGCCTTCGTGCTTCTGCAGCGGGAAGCCGAGGCTCAGCTTCAGCGGGCCGATCGGCGAGATCCACGCGAGACCCACACCGTAGCCGTAACGCAGGCCGTTGGCGCCCGTACTCGTGCCGCCCGGCGCGTTGCCCCACACGTTACCGCCGTCGAGGAACGTGAACACGCGCAGCGTGCGGTCGTAGCCCGTGCCCGGCAGCGGGAACGTCAGCTCGATGTTGCCGACGACCATCTTCGAACCGCCGATCGGGTCGTTCGTCTTCGTGTCGCGCGGGCCCAGCGAGCTCGGCTCGTAGCCACGCACGGAGCCGATACCGCCCGCGTAGTAGTTCTTGAAGATCGGGTACGGGTTGCCGATACCGTTACCGTAGCCGCCTTGCAGGTTCAGGCCCAGGATGAAGCCGCGCGAGAACGAATAGTAGTACTGGGCCTGCAGGTCGGCCTTGTAGTACTGGATCTTGCCGACCGGCACGCCGTACTCCATGTTCGCCTGCGTGAAGTAGCCGCGGCTCGGAATCAGCGCGCTGTCACGCGCGTCGCGCGACCACGCGACCGTCAGCGGCACCGTGTTCGACACGCGGCCGAACTGGTTCACGTAATCCTGGTAGCTCTGCGGCGTGTTCGAATCGACGTCGAGACGGTTCTGCTCGAAGCCCGCGCCGAAGTAGACGGTGTCGACTTCCGAGAACGGAATGCCGAACTTCAGGTTGCCGCCCGCGCTGATGATCCGGAAGCTCGAGCTCGTCGAATAGTAGAGCGGCTGGTACGTGCGGTAGAAGACGTCCGTGATCCGCTTGATGCCGTCGACCGTGAAGTACGGGTCGACCTGCGTGACGGTCAGCGTACGGTAGCTCTTCGCGGTGTTGACGTTCACCGACAGGCTGGTACCCGAACCGAACACGTTGTCCTGCGACACGCCGGCTGACAGCACGACCTTGTCCGTCGACGAGAAGCCGGCGCCCAGCGTGATCGCGCCGGTCGGCTTTTCGTCGACCTTCACGTTCACGTCGACCTGGTCGTTCGTGCCTTCGACCGGCACCGTCGTCACGTCGACGTTGGTGAAGTAGCCGAGACGGTTCACGCGATCCTTCGACAGCGCGAGGCGGTTCGAATCGAACCACGAGCTTTCGAGCTGGCGCATTTCGCGGCGCACCACTTCGTCGCGCGTGCGCGTGTTGCCGACGACGTTGATCCGGCGCACGTACACGCGGCGGCTCGGATCGACGACGAGGTTCAGGTTCACCTTGTGGTTCGCCTGGTCGATATCCGGCTGGGCGTTGACGGTCGCGAATGCGTAGCCGTACTCACCGAGCTTGTCGACGATCGACTTGGTGGTCTGTTGCAGCTTTTCGGCCGAGAAACGATCGCCCGGCTTGATCTTGATCAGCTTGTTGAGTTCGGCTTCGCGATCGAGCAGGTTGCCCGACAGCTTGATGCCCGACACCGTGTACGGCTCGCCTTCGTGCAGCGTGACCGTCAGGTACATGTCCTTCTTGTCGGGCGAGATCGACACCTGGGTCGAATCGATGTTGAACTCGAGATAGCCGCGGTTCAGGTAGTACGAGCGCACCGCCTCGAGGTCGCCGGTGAGCTTTTCCTTCGAGTACAGGTCGTTCTTCGTGTACCAGGAGAACCAGTTCGGCGTCGACAGCTGCATCTCGTCGCGCAGCGTGCTGGTGCTGAAAGCCTTGTTGCCGATGAAGTTGATCTGGCGGATCTTCGCGCTCGGGCCTTCGGCCACCGCGAACAGGATCGACACGCGGTTCGCGTCGACCGGCGTGATCGTCGTCTTGACCTCGGCCGCGTAGAAGCCGCGCGTGAGGTACTGACGCTTGAGTTCCTGCTCCGCCTTGTCGACGAGCGCCTTATCGTAGTAGCGGCCGTCGGCGAGACCGACTGCGCGCAGCGCCTTCGTCAGGTTGTCCTTGTCGAATTCCTTCGTGCCGGTGAAGTCGATCGACGCGATGGCCGGACGCTCCTGCACCTGCACGATCACGACGTTGCCCTGCGTGGCGATGCGTACGTCGTTGAAGAAGCCCGTCGCGTACAGCGCGCGGATTGCTTCGGATGCCTTGTCGTCCGTGAAGGTATCGCCCTGCTTGATCGGCAGGTAGGCGAACACCGAACCCGCTTCGACGCGCTGCAGCCCCTCGATCTTGATGTCTTGCACCACGAACGGTGCCGCTGCATGGGCCGCGAGGCCGTGCGCGGCGAGCGCGGCCGCTGCAACTGTCTTAGGTACAAAGCGATGAGGTTTGAACAACATGCATCCCCAGTATTTAGCTGCATCAAATCAGGCGGCTGCCCAGCGGGCGCCGCCTGACGCTTCAGAAATGGATTAACCGAGCCAGATCGTTGAACAGCGCGATCGCCGACAATGCGACGATGCAGATCAACCCGGCTCTTTGCAGAATCAGCTGCCAGCGCTCCGAGACAGCCTTCCCGGTCGCGGCTTCAACCGCATAATATAACAGATGCCCCCCGTCCAAAACGGGAATCGGCAACAAGTTCAGGACGCCAAGGCTAATGCTGACAAGGGCGAGGAACGACAGGAACGCCGACGGACCGAGCCGCGCACTCTTGCCCGCGTAGTCCGCGATCGTCACCGGGCCGGACAGGTTCTTCAGCGATGCGTTGCCCGTGATCATGCGCCCGAACATCTTCAGCGAATACACGGAGATGTCCCACGTACGGTGCGCGCCGAGCTCCAGGCTCTCGATCGGCCCGTACCGCACGTCGACGGACGGCGCATGCATCGACAGCGCCGCGCCGATACGGCCGACCTGCTGCCCCGATTCGTCGTCGCGCTGCATCTGCGGCACGATCGACACCGTCTGCGCGGCGCCGTCGCGCTCGATCCGCAGGTCGAGCGGCTTGCCCGCATGGTGTTTCACGAAATCGATGAAGCGCGACGCGCCGCCGATCGGCTTGCCTTCGAGCGCGACCAGCTTGTCGCCGGACTTCAGGCCCGCCTGCTCCGCCGCGCTGCCGGGCTGCACGGACGCGACCGACAACGTCCCGCCGCCGGTCTCGAAGCCCAGATGGGCCATGAAATCGTCGTCGAGCTGACTTTCGGGAACATTGCGGAGGTCGACGCGGAAATCGAACGTCGTGTTGCCGTCGCGTGCGCCGAGCACGATCTCGCGGTGATCGAACGCGGCCGCCAGCAGCTTCCAGCGCAGGTCCGACCACGACCGCACCGGCTCGGCCTCGCCACCCTGCGCGTTGCGGATCGACACGATCTTCTCGCTGCCGTCGAAGCCCGCGCGCGCAGCGACCGTGCCGGCGGCCGGCGGTGCGACGATCGCGGCGGGCTCGGTTACGCCGGTGGCGAATACGACGGCAAACAGCGCGATTGCCAACAGGAAGTTGGCAATCGGCCCGGCTGCGACGATCGCGATGCGCTTGTAGACCGACTGCCGGTTGAACGCCTGGCCGAGCTCCTCGGGCGGAATTCCGGGGCCGGGATCGCGCTCGTCGAGCATCTTCACGTAGCCGCCGAGCGGCAGTGCCGACAGCGTCCACTCGGTGCCCGTCCTGCGGCTGACCCAGCGCGCGACGGGCTGGCCGAAGCCGATCGAGAAACGCAGCACCTTCACGCCGCACCAGCGCGCGACGCGATAGTGTCCGTACTCATGCACGACGACCAGCACCCCGATCGCCACGGCAAACGCGATCAGTTCGACCAGCACGTTCATGAGCACTCCATTCAGACAGTGCGCTCCACGCGTGGCGCAGGCGCTTTCGCAATGATTTCGACGGCGAGGCGGCGTGCCTCGGCATCCGCCGCCAGGACGTCCTCGAGCCCCTCGGGCGTACGGTTCGGCAGCGTGTTGAGCACGGCGTCGACCGTCGCCGCAATCGTCATGAAGCCGATGCGGCGCTCGAGAAACGCTTCGACCGCGACTTCGTTCGCCGCGTTCAATGCGGCGCTCGCGATGCCGCCTTCCTCAAGCGCCTTCAGCGCAAGCGCGAGGCACGGGAAGCGCGCGTAATCGGGCTTTTCGAACGACAGCTGCGCAATTTGCGCGAGATCGAGCTGCTCGACGCCCGCATCGACGCGCTCGGGGAACGCGAGCGCGTGCGCGATCGGCGTGCGCATGTCGGGGTTGCCGAGCTGGGCCAGCACCGAGCCGTCGCGATACGACACGAGCGAATGGATCACGCTCTGCGGGTGGATCAGCACGTCGATGCGGTCGCCCGGCAGCCCGAAGATCCAGTGCGCCTCGATCACCTCGAGGCCCTTGTTCATCATCGTCGCGGAATCGACCGAGATCTTGCGGCCCATCACCCAGTTCGGGTGCTTGCACGCCTCGTCCGGCGTCACGTCGACGAGCGTGGCCGGTTCGCGCGTGCGGAACGGGCCGCCCGACGCGGTCAGGATGATCTTCGAGATCCCGCCGTGCTCGGCTGCGTCGCGCGGCATGCACTGGAAGATCGCGTTGTGCTCGCTGTCGACCGGCAGCAGGATCGCGCCATGGTCGCGCACGGCGTCCATGAAGATCGCGCCCGACATTACCAGCGCTTCCTTGTTCGCGAGCAGGATGCGCTTGCCGGCGCGCGCGGCCGCGAGGCTCGGGGCCATGCCGGCCGCACCGACGATCGCCGCGACCACCGTGTCGCAACCATCGCTCTTCGACACGTCGACGAGCGCCTGCGGCCCGTGCAGCACGGTCGTCTTGCTGCCCGCCGCGCGCAGTTTCGCGTCGACCTGCGCGGCCGTCTCGGCATCGCCGACCACCGCCACTTCAGGCGCGAAGCGCAGGCATTGCTCGACGAGCTTGTCGCCGTTGCGGTGTGCGGTCAGCGCATAGACCGAGAAGCGCTCGGGATGGCGCGCGACCACGTCGAGCGTGCTGTCTCCGATCGAGCCCGTGGAACCGAGCAATGTCAGACGTTTTTGCATAACAGAATTAGTGGTTTAACCAAGCAGCAGCATCGCGAGCGGCAGCACCGGCAGCAGCGCGTCGACACGGTCGAGCACGCCGCCATGGCCTGGCAGCAGTCCGCTCGAATCCTTCACGCCCGCCTGCCGCTTCAGCAACGACTCGAACAGGTCGCCGATCACGCTGTACGCGACCAGCAGCGTCAGTGCGGCCCACGCGCCGGGCATCCCGTAGCGCACGGCGAACGCGGAAAACAGGGTCGGCTCGAACGCATGCACGGCCATCGCGACACCGGCGACGACCATCACCGCGAGCCAGCCACCGATCGCGCCTTCCCAGCTCTTGCCGGGGCTGATCGTGATGGCCAGTTTACGCTTTCCGAAGGCCTTGCCCGCGAAGTATGCGCCGATATCGGCGAGCCAGACGACCAGAAGCAGCGACAACACGAACGGCACGCCCTGCGCACGCGCCGCGACGAGCGCATGCCAGCAGGCCGCGAAGACCACGAGGCCGGCCGCGAGCAGGAACGGCCGCCATACACCGCCCGCGAGCGCCGGCTTGCGCCGCAGCGTGAACGGGCCGACCAGCAGCCAGAACACGCCGGCTGCCATGAAAAGGGGACGGGACGAAGCCGCATCGACGCCGAGCGGCGCCGTTGCCGCGAGCGCCAGCGCCGCGACGACGGCATAGACGACCGGGCCGGCGCCGCCGAGCTTGAGCAGGCGCGCCCATTCCCATGCGGCAAACACGAGCACGACGCCGATCAGCGCGCCGAACGCGGTGAGCGGCGCGAACAGCGTCACCGGCAGCAGGACCGCCAGCATCACGATCGCCGTGATCACACGGGTTTTCAGCATGAAAGGGAGTCGGCGTTCTGCGATTGCGGTTCGAGCTGCGCGCTCGTGCGGCCGAAACGGCGCTCGCGCTCCGTATACGACGCGATGGCGTCGGCCAGTGCCGCGCCGTCGAAATCCGGCCAGTATTTGTCGGTGAAATAGAATTCGGCGTACGCGAGCTGCCACAGCAGGAAGTTGCTGACGCGCTGCTCGCCACCGGTACGGATGAAGAGATCGGGCTCCGGCGCATAGGCCATCGCCAGGTGCGGCGCGAATGCCTCCTCGGTCACTTCGACCTCGCGGCCCTCACGCACGGCCTGCTCGACGAGCTTCTTCGTCGCCTGCAGGATGTCCCACCGGCCGCCGTAGTTGGCCGCGATGGTGAGCGTAAGACGGGTATTGCGCGCCGTCTTGGTTTCGGCGCGGCGAATCAGTTCGCGGATGCGCGGCTCGAAGCGGTCGAGATCGCCGACGACACGCAGGCGGATCCCGTTCGCGTGAAGCTTGCCGACCTCGCGCTCGAGCGCGGTGATGAAGAGGCGCATCAGGAACGACACTTCGTCGTTCGGACGGCGCCAGTTCTCCGAACTGAACGCGAACAGCGTCAGGTATTCGACGCCGGCGCGCGCGCAGCCTTCGACCACCGCCCGCACGGCATCGACGCCGCGGGTGTGCCCCGCGACGCGCGGCAAGCGGCGTTCGGTCGCCCAACGGCCGTTGCCGTCCATGATGATCGCGATGTGACGCGGCACGACGCCGACGTCAGGCACGCGAACGGTAGAGCTGGTATAGGTCATGGCCGTTGAGACAGTAATGCGGGAAGAAGGCGGCGCGCGAGGACGGTCGTCAGACCGTCATGATCTCGGCTTCCTTGCTCTGCACGAGCTTGTCGATTTCGGCAACGTGCTTGTCGGTCAGCTTCTGCACGTCGTCGCTCGCACGGCGCTCGTCGTCTTCCGAGATTTCCTTGTCCTTCACGAGCTTCTTGAGCGCTTCGTTCGCGTCGCGGCGCAGGTTGCGGATCGCGACCTTGGCCGTTTCGCCTTCGCTCTTGACGACCTTGGTCAGCTCGCGGCGGCGCTCTTCCGTCAGCGCGGGCATCGGCACGCGGATCAGATCGCCGGCGGTGGCCGGGTTCAGGCCCAGGTCGGCTTCGCGAATGGCCTTCTCGACCTTCGCGACCATGTTCTTTTCCCACGGCTGCACGCCGATCGTGCGCGCATCGACGAGCGTCAGGTTCGCGACCTGCGAGATCGGCACCATCGAGCCGTAGTAGTCGACCTGCACGTGATCGAGCAGACCGGTGTGTGCACGGCCCGTACGGATCTTTGCCAGATCGTTCTTGAACGCTTCGATCGAGCGCTGCATCTTTTGCTCGACGCCCTTCTTGGTATCAGCGACACTCATTTCAACCTCCGAACCTTCTAACCTTCAAAGAACACGGGCCCTGCCCGGCGCGTCGGATGCGCCGCGGCCGATGGCCCGCATCCGCGGGAGTTTACACGTGGACGAGCGTACCTTCGTCCTCGCCCAGCACGATGCGCTTGAGCGCGCCCGGCTTGTTGATCGAAAACACGCGAATCGGCAGCTTCTGGTCGCGGCACAGCGCAAAGGCCGTCGCGTCCATCACCTGCAGGTTGCGGCTGATCGCCTCGTCGAAAGTGATCGTCGTGTAACGCGTGGCCGACGGATCCTTCTTCGGATCGGCAGAATATACGCCATCGACCTTGGTCGCCTTCAATACGACCTCGGCACCCACTTCCGAACCGCGCAGCGCGGCGGCCGTGTCCGTCGTGAAGAACGGGTTGCCCGTACCGGCCGCGAAGATCACGACGCGGCCTTCCTCGAGCTGGCGGATCGCGCGGGGCCGGATGTACGGCTCGACGACCTGGTCCATCCGCAGCGCGGACTGCACACGCGCCTCGATGCCGGCGTGGCGCATCGCGTCCTGCAGCGCCAGCGCGTTCATCATCGTCGCGAGCATCCCCATGTAGTCTGCCGTCGCGCGATCCATGCCGGCCGCGCCACCCGCGACACCGCGGAAAATATTACCGCCACCGATCACGACCGCGAGCTGCGTACCGAGACGCACGACTTCGGCGATATCGGCCACCATCCGTTCGATCGTCGCGCGATTGATGCCGAAGGCATCGTCGCCCATCAGCGCTTCGCCGGAGAGTTTGAGGAGGACGCGTTTATAGGCATTGGACATAGGGGCTTCCGAGCGACGAGAGGATGACAACCACGAACTGTAGGGGCGAAATACTGATTCGGGCAAGCGCCGACGGTCGGACCGGGTTTCCCGGCCGGCCGGCGGCGGCGCCGACCGCGGCGGAGCGGACGCCCGCCGCGGATACTGCCTGACTGCTTACGGCTTACTGCTGCTTTGCTGCTGCGACTTGCGCGGCCACTTCGGCGGCGAAGTCGTCCTGGCGCTTCTCGATGCCTTCGCCGACGACGAACAGTGCGAACTTCTGCACTGCGGCATCCGCTGCCTTCAGCATCTGCTCGATAGTTTGCTTGTCGTTCTTCACGAACGTCTGGTTCAGCAGCGACACTTCCTTCAGGTACTTCTGGACGCTGCCGTCGACCATCTTCGCGACGATTTCAGCCGGCTTGCCCGATTCCGCGGCCTTCTGCTCGGCCACGCGGCGTTCCGTCTCGATCAGTTCCGCCGGCACGTCAGCCGACGACAGCGCGACCGGCTTCATTGCCGCGATGTGCATCGCGACATCCTTGCCGACCTGCTCGTCCGCGCCCGTGTACTCGACGATCACGCCGATACGCGCGCCGTGCAGGTACGTTGCGATCTTGTTTGCGGTTTCGAAACGGACGAAACGGCGGATCGAGACGTTCTCGCCGATCTTGCCGACCAGTGCCAGGCGCACTGCGTCGACCGTCGAGCCGTCGAGCGGCAGCGCCGACAGCGCAGCCACGTCGACCGGGTTTTGCGTCGCGACGAGTTCTGCGACCGTCTTCGAGAATGCGAGGAAGTCGTCGTTCTTCGCGACGAAGTCGGTTTCGCAGTTCAGTTCGACCAGCGAACCTGCGTTGCCGCCGACGAACGATGCGACGACGCCTTCTGCCGTCACGCGCGATGCCGCCTTGCTCGCCTTGTTGCCGAGCTTGACGCGCAGCAGTTCTTCAGCCTTGGCCAGATCGCCGTCGGCTTCCGTCAGCGCCTTCTTGCACTCCATCATCGGTGCGTCGGTCTTTGCGCGCAGTTCTGCCACCATGCTTGCGGTAATTGCCGCCATCATTCGCTCCTTGAGTCTGTATTCACAACGCCGCCCGCTTGGACGCGAACGGCCGAGATTCGTTTCCGGACCCGCACCCATTCGGCGCGATCAGGTCCGGCGCACAAGCTTAAAAAAAGGGGGCCTGTTGAGAGCCCCCTTTTTGCGCCGGCTCGGGGCCAGTTACGCGTTTTCCTCGACGTACTCGTCGTCGCCGCGTGCGGCCTGGACCACTTCGTTGACCGCGTTCGCACGGCCTTCGAGGATCGCATCGGCCACGCCTTCAGCGTACAGCGCGACTGCCTTGCTCGAGTCGTCGTTACCCGGGATCACGTAATCCACACCTTCCGGCGAGTGGTTCGTATCGACCACGGCGATGACCGGCACGCCCAGCTTGTTCGCTTCGGTGACAGCAATCTTGTGGTAGCCGACGTCCACGACGAAGATCGCGTCCGGAATGCCGCCCATGTCCTTCACGCCGCCGATCGACTTCTGCAGCTTGGCGATTTCGCGTTCGAACAGCAGCGCTTCCTTCTTGCTCATCTTTTCGAGTTCGCCTGCCTCGACTGCCGCTTCCATGTCCTTCAGGCGCTTGATCGATACCTTCAGCGTCTTGAAGTTGGTCATCATGCCGCCGAGCCAGCGTGCATTGACGAACGGCATGCCTGCGCGCTGCGCTTCCTGAGCGATCGTGTCACGCGATTGACGCTTCGTGCCGACGAACAGGATCGTGCCGCGGTTCGCTGCCAGCTGGCGCACGTACTTCTGTGCGTCCGTGAACATCGGCAGCGTCTTTTCGAGGTTGATGATGTGAATCTTGTTGCGGTGACCGAAAATGAACGGAGCCATCTTCGGGTTCCAGAAGCGCGTCTGGTGACCGAAGTGGACACCCGCTTCCAGCATTTGGCGCATCGTAACTGCCATGTAAATTCTCCACGAGGGTTGGGTCTTAAGCCGGCCGCCGTACCGCCGCGCGATCCCACCCCGAAGGGCGCGAATTCCGCGCGGCCGGCACCCTGGTTGCGCCGGCTTGCGATTCGGCACGTGCAAACGCCCGTGCCGTAAGCCTTCCATCCGCGATGCCGCCCCAACACGGGGCAAGCTCGGCAATTGGATATCGACTTAGCCAAAGAGTATAGCACGCCGATTTGTCCGCTCTCAAGTCGCTCACCACTTTCGCTTGCCGCGCGGCAGCCGGCCGGACAATCAGCGAAAACCCGCATCCGCACCGCCGGCAGGGGCTGCGACGCCTGCCAGAAGGTGCGATAATCCATCAATTCACCGCATTCCAGGCATACCTCGATGGCTATTACGCTCAAAAACGAACACGATATCGCCGAGATGCGCGTCGCCTGCCGTCTCGCGAGCGAAGTGCTCGACTTCATCACGCCGCACGTCGTCGCGGGCGTCACGACCGCCGAACTCGACCGCCTCTGTCACGAGTTCATGCTCAACGAACAGGGCACGATCCCGGCGCCGCTGAACTACCAGCCGCCCGGCTACCCGCCGTACCCGAAGGCCACCTGCATTTCGGTCAACGACGTGATCTGCCACGGCATTCCCGGCGAGAAGGTGATCAAGAACGGCGATGCGCTGAACATCGACATCACCGTGATCAAGAACGGCTACTTCGGCGACACGAGCCGCATGTTCATCGTCGGCGAGGGTTCGATCCTTGCGAAGCGCCTCGTGCAGACCACCTACGAATGCATGTGGCTCGGCATCGACCAGGTCAAGCCCGGCGCGCACCTCGGCGACATCGGCTACGCGATCCAGAAGCACGCGGAAGCGCAGGGCTACAGCGTCGTGCGCGAATACTGCGGCCACGGCATCGGCACGGTGTTCCACGAAGATCCGCAGGTCGTCCACTACGGCCGCCCGGGCACGGGCATCGAGCTGAAGGCCGGGATGATCTTCACGATCGAGCCGATGATCAACGCCGGCAAGCGCGACATCCGCACGATGCCCGACCAGTGGACGGTCAAGACGCGCGACCGCAGCCTGTCGGCGCAGTGGGAGCACACGGTGCTCGTCACCGAAACCGGCTACGAGGTGCTGACCGTATCGGCCGGCACGCCGGCGCGCCCCGTGTTCGCGCAACCAGCCGCCGCCGTCTGAGCGCCGTCGCGCCAGCCCGCCCCACCCGCACCTGAACGGCCGCCCATGAGCGCTCACGCTGCCCCCTCGCCCGAAGCGCTGTCGCGGCGCGCCGAATTCAAGGCCGCCAAGACGGAGATGCTCGAGCGCTTTCGCCGCGCGGCGAACGTCGCGTCGCTGATGCACGCGCTGTCGAAACTCACCGACGAAGCGCTGAAGCGCGTGTGGGACGACTGCGGGCTGCCCGCGACGCTCGCGCTCGTCGCCGTCGGCGGCTATGGGCGCGGCGAGCTCGCGCCCTATTCCGACGTCGACATCCTCGTGCTGCTGCCCGATGCGCACGACCCGGCGCTGGATGCGCGCATCGAGCGCTTCATCGGCATGGCGTGGGATCTCGGCCTCGAGATCGGCAGCAGCGTGCGCACGGTCGCGCAGTGCATCGAGGAGGCGTCGCAGGACGTCACGGTACAGACCTCGCTGCTGGAAGCGCGCCGCATCGTCGGCAGCACCGCGCTGTTCGAACGCTTCACGGTGCGCTACCACGAGGCGCTCGATGCCCGCGCGTTCTTCACCGCGAAGGTGCTCGAGATGCGCCAGCGCCACGCGAAGTTCCAGGACACGCCGTACAGCCTCGAGCCGAACGTGAAGGAAAGCCCCGGCGGGCTGCGCGACCTGCAGACGATCCTGTGGATCGCGCGCGCGGCCGGTTTCGGCAGCAGCTGGCGCGAACTCGACACGCGTGGCCTCATCACCGACCGCGAGGCGCGCGAGCTGCGCCGCAACGAAGGCTTCCTGAAGACGCTGCGCGCGCGGCTGCACGTGATCGCCGGCCGCCGCCAGGACATGCTCGTGTTCGACCTGCAGACGCAGGCCGCCGAGAGCTTCGGCTACCAGCCGACGCAGGCCAAGCGCGCGAGCGAACAGCTGATGCGCCGCTACTACTGGGCCGCGAAAGCCGTCACGCAGCTCGCGACGATCCTGATCCAGAACATCGAGGCGCAGTTGTTCCCCGCGACGAGCGGCATCACGCGCGTGCTGTCGCCCGACCGCTTCGTCGAGAAGCAGGGCATGCTCGAGATCGTCGACGACGGCGTGTTCGAACGCCATCCCGACGCGATCCTCGAAGCGTTCCTGTTGTACGAGACGACCCGCGGCGTGAAAGGGCTGTCCGCCCGCACGCTGCGCGCGCTGTACAACTCGCGCGAGATCATGAACAACGCGTGGCGCCGCGATCCGCAGAACCGCGACACGTTCATGCGGATCCTTCAGCAACCCGAAGGGATCACGCACGCGTTCCGACTGATGAACCAGACGAGCGTGCTCGGCCGCTACCTGCTGAATTTCCGCCGCATCGTCGGCCAGATGCAGCACGACCTGTACCACGTGTACACGGTCGACCAGCACATCCTGATGGTGTTGCGCAACATCCGCCGCTTCGCGGTGGCCGAGCACGCGCACGAATATCCGTTCTGCAGCCAGCTGATCGGCAACTTCGAGCGCCCGTGGGTGCTGTATGTCGCGGCGCTGTTCCACGACATCGCGAAGGGCCGTGGCGGCGACCACTCGACGCTCGGGATGGCCGACGCACGACGCTTCTGCCGCGAGCACAGCATCGCCGGCGACGATGCGGCGCTGATCGTGTGGCTCGTCCAGCATCACCTGACGATGAGCCAGGTCGCGCAGAAGCAGGACACGAGCGACCCCGAAGTCATCAAGCGCTTCGCAGAAGTCGTCGGCAACGAGCGGTACCTCACCGCGCTGTACCTGCTGACCGTCGCCGATATCCGCGGCACGAGCCCGAAGGTGTGGAACACGTGGAAGGGCAAGCTGCTTGAGGACCTGTACCGCATCACGCTCGCGGTGCTCGGCGGGGCCAACCCCGACGCGCACTCGGAGCTGAAGTCGCGGCAGGAACAGGCGCTCGCGCTGCTGCGCCTCGAAACCGTGCCCGACGACGCGCATCGCGCGCTGTGGGACCAGCTCGATGTCGGCTTCTTCCTGCGTCACGACGCGGCCGACATCGCGTGGCAGACGCGCGTGCTATACCGGCACGTGAATGCCGAAACCGCGATCGTCCGCGCGCGGCCGTCGCCGATCGGCGATGCGCTGCAGGTGCTCGTGTACGTGAAGGATCGCCCCGACCTGTTCGCGGGCATCTGCGCGTATTTCGACCGCAACGGGCTGTCCGTGCTCGACGCCCGCATCAGCACGACGCGGCACGGCTATGCGCTCGACAATTTCATCGTCACGCAGACCGAGCGTGACGTGCGGTATCGCGACATCGCGAATCTCGTCGAGCAGCAACTCGCGTCGCGACTCACCGAAACCGCACCGCTGCCGGAGCCGTCCAAGGGCCGCCTGTCGAGGCTGTCCCGGACGTTTCCGATCACGCCGCGCGTCGACCTGCGGGCCGACGAGCGCGGCCAGTACTACATCCTGTCCGTGTCGGCCAACGACCGGCCGGGCCTTCTCTATTCGATCGCGCGCGTACTCGCCGAGCATCGGATCGGCGTCCACGCGGCGCGGATCAATACGCTCGGCGAACGCGTCGAGGACATTTTCCTGCTCGCGGGTGCCGGCCTGTCCGACAACCGCCTGCAGATCCAGCTCGAAACCGAATTGCTGCGTGCGATCGCAGTCTGAATGAATCCCAGCGTTTATGCGCACCAAATTAACCGTCAAGAATCCGAAGCCGGCGTCGCCGACCCGCGCCCCTGTCCGCTCCGGCAGCCTCGTCGCCCGCAAGGCGGTGCGTCCCGCTACGCCTCCCGCCGGGGACAAGCCGGCCCGCCCGAAGAAGGCGTCCCCGGCCGCCGCCGGCGAACGCACGTTCAAGCCGCGCGCTGCCGCGGGCGCCGAGCGCCCGGGCGCGGATCGCGCACCGGCCAAGCGTGCGCCGCGTGACGGCGGTGCGGAACGCGGCACGCGCGCCCCTTATCGCGACAACGCGTCCGGTGAAGGCGCGAAGCGCAGTTTCGGCGATCGACGCACGTCGTCGGATCGGCCGCCCCGCCGTGATGACGACGCACGGCCGCGTCGCACAGGTGGCGAAGGCGGCGCACGCACGCCGTATCGCGACAATGCCGGCGGTGAAGGCGCAAAGCGCAACTTCGGTGACCGCCGTACGTCGTCGGATCGCCCGCCCCGCCGCGATGATGATGCCCGCCCGCGTCGTGCAGGTGGCGAAGGCGGCGCACGCACGCCTTATCGCGACAACGCATCCGGCGAAGGCGCAAAGCGCAGCTTCGGCGACCGCCGCACGTCGTCGGATCGCCCGCCGCGCCGCGATGACGATGCCCGCCCGCGCCGCGCAGGTTCCAGTGAAGGCGGCGCACGCGCGCCGTATCGCGACAACGCATCCGGCGAAGGCTCGAAGCGCAGCTTCGGCGACCGCCGCACGTCGTCCGATCGCCCGCCGCGCCGCGATGACGATGCACGTCCGCGTCGCGCAGGTTCCAGTGAAGGCGGCGCACGCGCGCCGTATCGCGACAACGCATCCGGTGAAGGCGCAAAGCGCAGCTTCGGCGACCGTCGCACGTCGTCCGATCGCCCGCCGCGCCGCGATGACGATGCACGTCCGCGTCGCGCAGGTTCCAGTGAAGGCAGCGCACGCGCGCCGTATCGCGACAAGGCACCCGGCGAAGGCGCGAAGCGTAGCTTCGGCGACCGCCGCACGTCGTCCGATCGCCCGCCGCGCCGTGATGACGATGCCCGCCCGCGCCGCGCAGGCGCCGACGACGGCAAGCGCCCGTCGTATCGCGACAAGCCTGCCGGCGAAGGTGCGAAGCGCAGCTTCGGCGACCGCCCGGCCCGCCCCGCGCGCGACGGCGAGCGCCGCTCGTTCGGTGCGGTCAAGACCGCGCAACCGGTCAAGCGCGCCGCCGCCGATATCGACTACGGTGACGAATCGGGCCTGATGCGCCTGTCGAAACGGATGTCCGAGCTCGGCATGTGCTCGCGCCGCGAAGCCGACGAATGGATCGAAAAGGGCTGGGTCCTCGTCGACGGCGAACGCATCGACACGCTCGGCACCAAGGTACGCGCGGACCAGAAGATCGAGATCGACGAACGCGCGAGCGCCGCGCAGGCCGCGCAAGTCACGATCCTTCTGCACAAGCCGGTCGGCTATGTGTCCGGCCAGGCGGAAGACGGCTACGAGCCCGCGGCCGTGCTGATCACGCGCGCGAACCGCTGGAGCGGCGACCATTCGCCGGTGCGCTTCTCGCCGCAGCACCTGCATGCGCTCGCGCCGGCCGGCCGCCTGGACATCGATTCGACCGGCCTGCTCGTGCTGACGCAGAACGGCGTGATCGCGAAACAGCTGATCGGCGAGCAATCGGACATCGACAAGGAGTACCTGGTGCGCGTGCGCTTCGGCGAACGGCTCATCGACATCGACCAGCACTTCCCCGCGGAATCGCTCGCGAAGCTGCGCCACGGCCTCGAGCTCGACGGCGTCGCGCTGAAGCCCGCGATGGTGAGCTGGCAGAACGGCGAGCAGTTGCGCTTCGTGCTGCGCGAAGGCAAGAAGCGCCAGATCCGTCGCATGTGCGAGCTGGTGGGCCTCGACGTGATCGGCCTGAAGCGCGTCCGGATGGGCCGCGTGATGCTCGGCGCACTGCCGCAGGGTCAATGGCGCTATCTGTCGGCCGACGAGACGTTCTGATCGCGGGCGCACACCCGTGCGCCACGCAATGAAAAAGCCCGCGCAAGCGGGCTTTTTTCTTGTCTGCGAGAAGCCGGCAAAGCCGGCCAATCAATCGTCGGAAGCCGGATCGAGCCCCGGGAACAGCACTTCCGTGAAGCCGAAGCGCGTGAAGTCGGTGATCCGCATCGGATACAGCTTGCCGATCAGGTGATCGTATTCGTGCTGGACGACGCGTGCGTGAAAACCGTCGACCACGCGGTCGATCTTCTCGCCGTACTGGTCGAAGCCGCTGTAGCGCACTTTCGCGTAGCGGCTGACGACGCCGCGCATGCCCGGGACCGACAGGCAGCCTTCCCAGCCCTCTTCCATGTCCGGCGGCATGTACTCGATCTTCGGGTTGATCAGCACGGTCTCGGGCACCGGGGGCGCGTCCGGGTAGCGGTTGTTGTTGCCGAAGCCGAAGATGATGATCTGCAGCCCGATGCCGATCTGCGGTGCGGCCAGGCCGGCGCCGTTCGCATGGTGCATCGTCTCGAACATGTCCGCGACGATCTCGTGCAGTTCGGGTGTATCGAACCGCTCGACCGGCTTGGCGACTTCGAGCAGGCGCGGATCGCCCATCTTCAGGATCTCGCGAATCATGGCGTATTACCCTCCAGGAGTTGGTGCAGACCGTCTTCGTCCAGCACGGGGATGCCGAGTTCCTCGGCCTTCGCGAGCTTGCTGCCGGCTTCGGCGCCCGCGACCACGTAATCCGTCTTCTTCGATACCGAACCGGCCACTTTCGCGCCCGCCGCTTCGAGCATTTCCTTCGCGGCATCGCGCGTGAGCGTCGGCAGCGTGCCCGTCAGCACGACCGTCTTGCCGGCCAGCACGCCCTGCGGCGCCTTCGGCGCGGGCGGCCCTTCCGGCCACGTTACCTTGCCCGGCGCGCGCAACTGCTCGATCACGGTCCGGTTGTGCTCTTCCGCGAAGAACTGATGGAGCGACTCGGCGACGATCGGCCCGACGTCGTTGACTTCGAGCAGTTCTTCGATCGATGCGTCCATGATCGGCGTCAGCGAGCCGAAATGCTTCGCCAGATCCTTCGCGGTCGATTCGCCCACATGACGGATGCCGAGCCCATAGATGAAGCGCGCGAGCGTCGTGTGCTTCGCCTTCTCGAGCGAGTCGAGCAGGTTCTGTGCCGACTTCTCGGCGAACCGGTCGAGCTCGGCGAGCGTCGCAAAGCCGAGATTGAACAGGTCGGCCGGCGTGCGCACGAGATTCAGCTCGACGAGCTGGTCGATGATCTTCTCGCCGAGCCCGTCGATGTCGAGCGCGCGGCGCTGCGCGAAGTGCCACAACGCCTGCTTGCGCTGCGCCGGGCAGAACAGGCCGCCCGTGCAGCGCGCGATCGCCTCGTCCGGCAGGCGCTCGATCTTCGAGCCGCACACCGGGCATTCGGTCGGCATCACGAACTCGGCCGCATCGGCCGGTCGCCGGTCGAGCAGCGCGCCGACCACCTCGGGGATCACATCGCCCGCGCGGCGCACGATCACGGTATCGCCGATCCGGATGTCCTTGCGGCGCACTTCGTCCTCGTTGTGCAGCGTCGCATTCGTCACGGTCGCACCGCCGACGAACACGGGCTCGAGGCGCGCGACCGGCGTGATCGCGCCGGTGCGGCCGACCTGCACGTCGATCGCGACGAGCTTGGTCAGCGCTTCCTGTGCAGGGAACTTGTGCGCGAGCGCGAAGCGCGGCGCGCGCGACACGAAGCCGAGGCGCTCCTGTTCGTCGCGCCGGTTGACCTTGTAGACGACGCCGTCGATGTCGTACGGCAGCGACTCGCGCTTCTCGCCGACCGTGCGGAAGAAGTCGAGCAAGCCTTCGGCCCCGTGCACGACCGCGCGCTCGCGGTTCACGGGCAGGCCGAGCGACTCGTACCAGTCGAGCAGCGCGCTGTGCGTATCGGGCATCGGCATCCCGTCGAGCACGCCGATCCCGTACGCGAAGAACGACAGCGGACGCTGCGCGGTGATCTTCGAGTCGAGCTGGCGCAGGCTGCCGGCCGCCGCGTTGCGCGGGTTCGCGAATTCGCGCTGCTCGGCCGCGCGCTGGCGTTCGTTCAGGCGTGCGAAATCGCGCTTGAACATCAGCACCTCGCCGCGCACGTCGAGCAAGGCCGGCACGTTCTTGCCCTTCAGCTTCAGCGGAATCGAGCGGATCGTGCGCACGTTCTCGGTCACGTCCTCGCCCGTCGTCCCGTCGCCGCGCGTGGCCGCCTGCACGAATACCCCCTGCTCGTAGCGCAGCGAGATCGCGAGACCGTCGAACTTCAGTTCGCATGCGTACTCGACGGGCTCTGTCACCGAGCCGGCGAGATCGGTCGTCTTGTCGAGCGCGTCGGCGACACGCTTGTCGAATGCGACGATGTCCTCGTCGGCGAAACCGTTGTTCAGCGACAGCATCGGCGCATCATGGACGACCGGCGTGAAGCCGCCGGCCGCCTCGCCGCCGACACGCTGCGTCGGCGAATCGGGCGTCACGAGTTCGGGATGGTCGGTCTCGAGCTGCTGCAATTCGCGGAACAGCCGGTCGTATTCGGCGTCTGGCAGATCCGGCTGGTCGAGCACGTAATAGGCGTAGTTCGCCCGCTCGAGTTGATCGCGCAGCCACGCGGCGCGCGCGTCGGGCTGGCTGGCTGGCGGTTCGGCTTGGGTTCGGGCCATGCTGGCGGCAGAGTCGTTCTGAAAAATCGGAATTCCGATTATCTCAGTTTGACGCCGCAGCGGGGGCACGCGATGCGTGCCGCGCGGGCCCGCTGCAGTGCACACAAGCACGGTGCATGGCAGCGTCGGGCGACGGCACCGGAAGCCGCCGCCCGCCGGGCGCGCGTTACTGGCTGAAGAGGCGGCGCGTGACCGGCGAACCGGCCGGGATGCCGGCTTCCTCGAGCTTCGCGTACAGCTTCATCAGTTGCTGATCGATCGCGACCAGCGTCGATTCCGGCAGCGGCCGCCGCGAATCGTCGACGACCCGCGCGCCGATCCGCTCGGACAGCGACTTCGCGTAATCGCACATCAGCCGGAACGGCAGGATGTCCTCTTCGGCGACCGGCACGTCGAGCACCAGCGTGATCATGTTGCCGCCCTTGTACGTGAGGTCGTCGCGCAGGAAGTTCGTGTCGCCGAACTGCAGCATGAACACGGGGTTCTGCTTCGCGTCGAGCTTCACGAAACGCGTGCCGTCGCGCGACAGCAGCAGCCCGTCCTGCGACGCGACCGCCTGCACGTAGTTCGCCGACCACGGCGCGCCGTCCGACATCACGTTGATCGACAGCTGCGCGTCGCACTGCGCGGCGAACGCGTCGAGCTCGCGCGCCATCGCGACCGTTTCCATCATGTCCGGGAATTCCGGCGCGCCGTCGATCGCGTCGGCGAACTGCTGGACGCCCGTCACGAATTCGGAGAACTCGAGCTCGTTCAGCGCACCGCTGCGGTTCGCGAGCTGCGCGGCCGCGCGCAGTTCCTCGTAGCGCACGCCGTTCTGCAGCAACTCCCACTGGCCGCCTTCCGGCTTGCCTTCGATGTGCACGGGCTTGCTGCCCGCGCGACGCAGACGCTGCGCGGCCGGCAGGATCTTGTCGCCCGGCAGCGACCCGCCGAGGCGGATCGGCACGATGCAGTCGATCCGGCGGTCGACGATCGCCGGCGGGGCCGACGAGATCGTCGTGGCGGCCGGCAGCACCGGTTCGGCCGGCTCTGCCGGTTCCGCGTGCGTGTCGTGCGCGGAAGCCGGCACGGCTGCTTCGCCGGCAACCGGCTCGACCGACTCGGACGGTGCATCGACGCCGGTCGCCTCGGCCTGCAGATCGGCCGGCATGTCGGCAGGTGCCGCTCCACCGAACGTCGGCTCGACGCGCGCGACTTCGGCCGGCGTGCCGCCCGTGGCGGCCGCCGGGGCCGGTGCCGCGGGCTCGCGCCGCACCGGCTGGCGCACCGGCTCGATGAACGGCAATTCTTCCTCGCGTTCGGGGCGGTTCATCGCCTCGGCCGCCTCCTCCGGCATCGGGCGCGGCATCCTGCGCCGCACCTTCGCGCCCTGCCATGCGTTGTAGACCACGACGCCGCCCACTACGACGGCGCCCGCGCCGATCAAACCGAGTGTCAACTCGTCCATGCACGCTCCATCAGCAATTCTTGTTCGTCGGAACCGCGAACGGGCGCCCATGCGCCGCGCGAACGCGGTCCGGTTTCGTCAAACGTCAATTCTGGGCAAAACCCGCGGCGGTTTCCATGTCTACCGCAACGATCCGCGACACGCCCTGCTCCTGCATCGTCACGCCGATCAGCTGCTGCGCCATTTCCATCGCGATCTTGTTGTGCGAGATGAACAGGAACTGCGTCTTGTCGGACATCGCGCGCACGAGATTCGCGAAACGCTCGGTGTTCGCGTCGTCGAGCGGCGCGTCGACCTCGTCGAGCAGACAGAACGGCGCCGGGTTCAGCTGGAACATCGCGAACACCAGTGCGGTCGCGGTCAGTGCCTTCTCGCCGCCCGACAGCAGGTGGATCGTCGCGTTCTTCTTGCCCGGCGGCTGCGCCATCACCTGCACGCCGGCGTCGAGAATTTCGTCGCCCGTCATGATCAGCTTCGCCTGGCCGCCGCCGAACAGACGCGGGAACAGGTCGCTGAAGTGACGGTTGACCTCGTCGAAGGTGCCCTGCAGCAGCGTGCGGGTTTCCTGGTCGATCTTGTGGATCGCGTCCTCGAGCGTCGTGATCGCGTCGATCAGGTCCGCCGACTGCGCGTCGAGGAACACCTTGCGCTCGCTCGCGGCCTTCAGCTCGTCGAGCGCGGCCATGTTCACCGGACCGAGCGCGTTGATCGCGTTGTTCAGGCGCGTAACCTCGCCCTGCAGGTACGACGGCTTCAGATCCGGCGTGAGCTTCTCGCGCAGCGCTTCCTCGTCGACCTCGGCCGTCGTCAGCTGCTCCGCGAACTGCTCGACCGACAGGCGCGCAGCCTGCTCCTTCAACTGCAATTCGGTGATGCGGTCGCGCAGCGGCTGCAGCGAGCGCTCGGCGACGAGTCGCTGCTCGTCCGACGCGCGCAGCTTCGCGGTCAGGTCGTCGAGTTCGATCCGCGCGGCCTGCAGCGCCTCTTCCTTCACCGCACGAATCTCGAGCGCATCCTGCAGGCCCGTGTGCGCGGTCTGCTCGTTGATCGTCTCGAGCTCGGCGCGTGCGTCTTCCAGCGACGCGGCGACGCGCTCGCTCTGCTCGTGCGCGACCTGGATGCTGCGCTTGAGTTCGTCGATCCGCGTCACGGCGTTGCGTGCGGCGAAGCGCGCGTCGTTCGCGCCGCGCTCCAGGTCACGCGCTTCCTGACGCGCCTGCGTCAGCGATTCGTCCAGCGCTTCGAATGCGAGCTGGTTGTCCTCGAAGCGCGCCTGCAGTTCCGCGAGCTCGCCGTCGAAACGCTCGAAATTCGCTTCCGACTCCGCGCGCATCGCGCGCTGCTCTTCGATCTGCGCGCCGATTTCCTCGAGTTCCTCGCGGATCTGCGTGCTGCGCTGCGTGTAACGCTCGTGCGCCTGCGCCAGCTTCAGCACGTCCATCTGCAGCGCGTGCACGCGCTGCGTCGCACGCTCGGCCTGCGCACGTACATCGCCGAGCGCCTGCGTGGCCTGCGTGTGCGCGGCTTCCGCGCGTACCGCGGCCGTGCGCGCCTCGTCGGCGAGCAGCGCTTGCGCACGCACCTGGCGCGTCAGGTTTTCGATTTCCTGCTGGCGGGCCAGCATCCCGGCCTGCTCCGAATCGGCGGCATACAGCTGCACGCCGACGCGCGTGACGATATGGCCGGCCTTGACGACGAACGCGCCGCCTGCCGGCAGCTGCGTGCGCGTCGCGAGCGCCTGCGCGACGTCGTCGGCGACATACACGTTGCCGAGCCAGTCGTTCAGCACCGCGCGGATGCCCGCATCGTCGATGCGCACGAGCGACAGCACCGGACGCAGGCCAGCCACGGCCGCCGGCGGTTCACCGGCCGCGGGCGGCGCGTAGAACGCGAGCTTCGCGGGCGGCGCGTCGGTGGCAAAAGCCTTCACCCAGTCGAGATTCGACACTTCGAGCGCGGCGAGGCGCTCGCGCAGCACGGCTTCGAGCGCCGCTTCCCAGCCGGCTTCGACATGCAGCTTCTTCCACAGACGCGGCAGCGCGCCGAGCTCATGCTTGTCGAGCCACGGCTGCACCTTGCCTTCGGTCTGCACGTTTTCCTGCAGCTGCTTCAGCGCGGCGAGACGTGCCTCGAGCTGGTGGATCTGCGCGGCTTCGGCCTGCACGCGCTCCTGCGCGGCACGGCGCTCGCCATCGAGGCGCGGCACCGTTTCCTGCGCGTCGGCGAGGCGCGCCTGCGCCTCGGCCAGGATCTCTTCCTGCTCGGCGAGCTGCATGCGCAGCTCTTCGAGCTGCGCCTCGTCCGGCGCGTCGAGCCCGCTCGCTTCGCTCTTCAGGCGCTCATGGCGCTGCTGCAGCTGCTGGAGCTGCTGGTCGGCGTTGCGCTGGTGCGCGGCTTCGAGCTTCAGCGACTGTTCGGTCTGCGCAATCCGCGCGCGCTCGTCGTTGAGCTGCGCCTGCGCATCGCGGAATTTGGCCTCGAGCGCCGGTAGCGCATCGTGCTTCGCGGCAGCGTTGTCTTCGGCGAGCGCGGCCTTCTCGTCGGCCATCGCGCGCGCCTCTTCGGCTTCCTCGAGCTCGTCCTGCGCCTTCTCGGCCTGCGCGCGCCATTGCTCGCGCTGCGCATTCAGCGCGGCGATCTGCGCCTGCACGCGATTGCGCGATTCGACGATGAACTTGATCTCGGCTTCGAGGCGGCTCACCTCGGCGTTCGCTTCGTAGAGCGAACCCTGCGCGCCCTGCATCGCGTCGCTTGCCGCGTAATGCGCGACGCGCAGCGTCTCGAGCTGCGCCTCGACCTCGCGCAGCTTCGCCGTCTGCGCCTCGAGGTCGATCTGCGCCTGTTCGATCGCGCGCTGCTGCTTCTGCTGCTCGCCGGCGGCCTCGTTCTTGCGCAGCAGCCACAACAGGCGCTGCTTCTCCTCGCCGTCGGCGACGAGTTCCTTGTACTTGGTCGCGACGACGGCCTGCGCCTCGAGCTTCTCGAGGTTCGCGCCGAGTTCGCGGACGATGTCCTCGACGCGCGTCAGGTTCTCGCGCGTGTCGTGCAGGCGGTTCTCGGTCTCGCGGCGGCGTTCCTTGTACTTCGACACGCCCGCGGCTTCCTCGAGGAACACGCGCAGCTCTTCCGGCTTCGCCTCGATGATCCGGGCGATCATGCCCTGCCCGATGATCGCGTACGCACGCGGCCCGAGGCCGGTGCCGAGGAAGATGTCCTGGATGTCGCGGCGGCGCGCCGGCAGGTTGTTGATGTAGTAACTCGACGTGCCGTCGCGCGTGAGCACGCGCTTCACGGCGATCTCGCCGTACTGGCCCCACTGGCCGGCCGCGCGGCCGTCGGAGTTGTCGAAGATCAGTTCGACACTGGCCCGGCTGCCGGGCTTGCGGGCGGTCGAGCCGTTGAAGATCACGTCCTGCATCGATTCGCCGCGCAGCTCGGAAGCGCGCGACTCGCCGAGCACCCAGCGCACGGCATCGATGATGTTGGACTTGCCGCACCCGTTCGGGCCCACCACGCCGACAAGCTGGCCCGGAACCTGGAAATGCGTGGGATCGACAAAGGATTTGAAGCCAGCGAGTTTGATCGAGCTCAGACGCACGGCGGTATCGGATGTGAAGAAGGTGTGAAACGGACGGAGCCGCACTGCGCGAGGCCGGACAGCCCATGCGCGCGATGCGCTCCGGAATTCAAAAGCGGGGCCGCGCGCATACAGCGTTGGGCCCCGCAAACGGCTTCCATCATACCATCGCGCGTGCGCCGTCCCGACCGTCGCCGGGTTTGTCCGGTGCCGGCGCGGCACGATGGACCCGGCTCGACAGCAGCGTCGCCAGCACGATGCACGCGCCGCCCGCCCACTCGCGCGCGGTCGGCAGCTCGTTCGCGAACACCCATGCCGACAGCGCGGTGATCACGATCTCGAACAGCATGATGATCGACGCACGGTTCGCCGGCACGCGCGCCAGCCCGTATTGCACGAGCAGGTTGTTCGACGCCATCGTCACGCCGATCGCGACGATGATCAGCGCGGCCGTGCCGAGGTGGCCGCCCGCCGGCGCGGCCGGTATCCCCTCGAACAGCGACGCGATCGCGCCGAACACCGCCGCGCCGCCGAACAGCGTCGCGGTACGCATCTCGGCGCGCATCTCCGGCAGCTCGCGGCTCGCCTTGATCACGAGCACGTTGCTCATCGCAAAGCTCAACCCGGCCGCGAGACCGGCCCATTCGGCCGGCGTGGCCGGCAGCGGCAGGCCGAGCGCCGGCGACCACAGCATCAGCATCGCGCCGCCGATCGACAGCGCCGCGAGCCCCGCGCCGGCCCAGGTCAGCCGCTCGCGCAGCAGGAAGTGCGCGTAGATCGCGGTCCATGCTGGGGTCAGGTAGAACAGCAGCATCACGCGCAGCACCTCGCCGTGGATCGTGCCCCACACGAACCCGAGGTTCGTCACGCCGGCCGTCACCGCGATGCCGGGCAGCACCCAGTGCCAGCGCAGCGTCGCGATCGTGCGGTGGCGCGCGACGATCACGAACAGGAAGGCAACGAGGCTCGTCAGCGCGCTCGCCAGCGTGCCCGTCACGCCGAGCGACGCCAGGATCCGCAGCGGATACCAGATCAGGCCCCATACCGATGCGCCGATCAGGATGGCCAGCGTCGGCAGGCTGCCGCGTACCGCGTTATTCATTTGGTTCGATACCCTTTATTCGACCGGCCCGGCCGCCGTTCCGGCAGGCCGTGACCGCATTCCGTCACGCTATAATCGTCCGTTGCGACCCGCGCGCCATCAGCGCCCGTTCGCAGCCGCGCGGCGCGCCCGCCGCTTCTTTCGCTCCAACCGGCCGCGATGGCCGCTTCGCCCGTGAACCCTCGACTCGACTCGCTCCAGCCCTATCCCTTCGAAAAGCTGCGCGCCCTGTTCAAGGACGTGACGCCCTCCGGCGCCCTCAAACCGATCAGCTTCGGCATCGGCGAGCCCAAACATGCGACCCCGGCGCTGATCCGCGACGCCGTGGTGGCCGCGCTCGACGGTCTCGCGTCGTACCCGGCCACCGCCGGCTCGGACGCGCTGCGCACGTCGATCGCGCACTGGCTCGAGCGCCGCTACGGGCTGCCGGCCATCGATCCGGCCACGCAGGTGCTGCCCGTGTCGGGGTCGCGCGAGGCGCTGTTCTCGCTTGCGCAGACGGTGATCGACGCCCGCCCGGCCGAACAGGGCGAGAAGGCGATCGTACTCTGTCCGAATCCTTTCTATCAAATTTACGAGGGCGCGGCGCTGCTGGCCGGTGCCGAACCCTATTTCGCGAACAGCGACCCGGCCCGCAACTTCGCGTGCGACTACGCATCCGTGCCGGACGAAGTCTGGGCGCGCACGCAACTGCTGTACGTGTGCTCGCCGGGCAACCCGACGGGCGCCGTGCTGACGCTCGACGACTGGCGCGAGCTGTTCGCGCTGTCCGACCGCCACGGTTTCGTGATCGCGTCCGACGAATGCTATTCGGAAATCTATTTCGACGAAGCGGCGCCGCCGCTCGGCGGCCTCGAGGCCGCGCACCGCCTCGGCCGCGGCTTCGAGCGGCTCGTGATGCTGTCGAGCCTGTCGAAGCGCTCGAACGTGCCGGGCATGCGCTCGGGCTTCGTCGCCGGCGACGCGGCGCTGCTGAAGAAATTCCTGCTGTACCGCACGTACCACGGCGCGGCGCTGTCGCCGGTCTGGCAGCACGCGAGCATCGCCGCGTGGAACGACGAGGCGCACGTGCGCGAGAACCGCGCGCTGTACCTGCAGAAGTTCAATACCGTCACGCCGATGCTCGCCGACGTGATCGACGTGAAGCTGCCCGACGCGGCGTTCTACCTGTGGGCCAACGTGTCGCGCACCGGGCTGTCGGACACCGAGTTCGCCCGCCGCCTGTACGCCGACTATAATGTGACGGTTCTGCCCGGCTCGTACCTGGCGCGTGATGCGCACGGCACGAATCCGGGCCGCGATTTCATCCGGATCGCGCTCGTCGCGGGCACCCCCGAATGCGTCGAGGGCGCGCAACGCATCGTCGATTTCTGCCGCTCTCTCGCGCGGTAATCGTCCATCCGATCAATTCCATCCATCTCCTGCGAAAACGAACATGTCGCAACAACTTCAGCAAATCATCGATACCGCCTGGGAAAACCGCGCCGAGCTGTCGCCGAAGGCCGCACCGGCCGACGTCCGCGAAGCCGTCGCGCACGCGATCGAGCAGCTCGACAAAGGCGCGCTGCGCGTGGCCGAGAAGATCGACGGCAACTGGACCGTGCACCAGTGGCTGAAGAAGGCCGTGCTGCTGTCGTTCCGCCTGGAGGACAACGCGCCGATGCCCGCCGGCGGCTACTCGCAGTTCTACGACAAGGTGCCGTCGAAGTTCGCGAACTACACCGCCGAAGATTTCGCCGCGGGCGGCTTCCGCGTCGTCCCGCCGGCCATCGCGCGCCGCGGCTCGTTCATCGCGAAGAACGTCGTGCTGATGCCGTCGTACACCAACATCGGCGCGTACGTCGACGAAGGCACGATGGTCGATACGTGGGCAACGGTCGGTTCGTGCGCGCAGATCGGCAAGAACGTGCACCTGTCGGGCGGCGTCGGCATTGGCGGCGTGCTCGAGCCGCTGCAGGCGAACCCGGTCATCATCGAAGACAACTGCTTCATTGGCGCACGCTCGGAAGTCGTCGAAGGCGTGATCGTCGAGGAAAACTCGGTGATCTCGATGGGCGTGTACCTCGGCCAAAGCACGAAGATCTACGACCGCGAGACGGGCGAAGTCAGCTACGGCCGCATCCCGGCCGGCTCGGTCGTCGTCGCCGGCAACCTGCCGTCGAAGGATGGCTCGCACAGCCTGTACTGCGCGGTGATCGTCAAGAAGGTCGACGCGAAGACGCGTGCGAAGGTCGGCCTGAACGAGCTGCTGCGAGGCGACTGATGGCGAAGCCGCACACCGTGGTCGTCTACGGCATTCCGAACTGCGACACCGTGAAGAAGGCCCGCGTGTGGCTCGACGATCACGGCGTCGAATTCGAGTTTCACGACTTCAAGAAGCTCGGTGTCAGCGCACCGCTCGTCGAGGACTGGCTGAAGGACGTGTCGCTCGACGCGCTCGTCAACAAGCGCGGCACGACGTGGCGCGGCCTGGACGACGCGATGAAGGCGGCCGCCGAAACGAAGGCCGGCGCGGTCGCGCTGATGATCCACAAGCCGTCGGTCATCAAGCGCCCCGTGCTGGTGGTCAACGGCCGCGTGAAATCGCTCGGCTTCGCGGCCGATCAATACGCGGCGCTGTTTGCCGCATAGGGCTGCCCGCGCTGCGCCTGTCGGCGCAGCCCGACGTCTTGTCGCTGCCGGCCACCGCGCCGGCATTTTTTATCGAAAGTGGTCCGAACCATGTCCGCCACCCTAGCCCTTACCGAACAGCTGATCGCCCGCGCGTCCGTGACGCCCGACGACCAGCATTGCCAGCAGATCATGACCGAGCGCCTCGCGGCGCTCGGCTTCGAATGCGAGACCATCGCGTCGCACGGCGTGACCAACCTGTGGGCCGTCAAGCGCGGCACCGACGGCCGCGACGGCAAGCTGCTCGCGTTCGCGGGCCACACCGACGTCGTGCCGACCGGCCCGCTCGAGCAGTGGAGCTCGCCACCGTTCATCCCCGCCCATCGTGACGGCAAGCTGTACGGCCGCGGCGCGGCCGACATGAAGACGTCGCTCGCGGCGTTCGTCGTCGCGTCCGAGGAATTCGTCGCGGCCCATCCCGGCCACCGCGGCACGGTCGCGTTCCTGATCACGAGCGACGAGGAAGGCCCCGCCACCGACGGCACCGTAAAGGTCGTCGAGCTGCTCGAAGCGCGCGGCGAACGCATGGACTACTGCATCGTCGGCGAGCCGACGTCGACCAACGAGCTCGGCGATGTCGTGAAGAACGGCCGCCGCGGCTCGATGTCGGGCGAACTCGTCGTCAAGGGCGTGCAGGGCCACATCGCGTATCCGCACCTTGCGAAGAACCCGATCCACCTGCTCGCGCCGGCGCTCGCCGAGCTCGCCGCCGAGCAGTGGGACGAAGGCAACGAATACTTTCCGCCGACCACCTGGCAGGTGTCGAACCTGCACGCCGGCACCGGCGCGACCAACGTGATTCCCGGCCACGCCGACCTGCTGTTCAACTTCCGCTTCTCGACCGCCAGCACGGTCGAGGGCCTGCAGGCACGCGTGCACGCGATCCTCGACAAGCACGGCCTCGAATACACGCTGAAGTGGTCGGTGAGCGGCCTGCCGTTCCTCACGCCGCGCGGCGAGCTGTCGGGCGCACTGGAAAACGCGATCCGCGCCGAGACCGGCATCACGACCGAGCTGTCGACCACGGGCGGCACGTCGGACGGCCGTTTCATCGCGCGCATCTGCCCGCAGGTGATCGAGTTCGGCCCGCCGAACGGCAGCATCCACAAGATCGACGAGCACATCGAAGTGCGCTTCGTCGACCCGCTGAAGAACGTGTACCGCCGCGTGCTCGAACAACTGATCGCCTGATGGAGCCTCGCATGACGACACCTTTTGTAACTATTCGCGACCTGCTGCGCTACGCGGTCACGCGCTTCTCGAAGGCGAAGCTCGCGTTCGGCCACGGCTCCGACAATGCGTACGACGAAGCGGCCTACCTCGTGCTGCGCACGCTCGACCTGCCGCTCGACACGCTCGAGCCGTTCCTCGACGCGCGGCTGCTGCCCGACGAAATCGCGGCCGTGCTCGCCGTGATCGAACGGCGCGCGACCGACCGCGTGCCGGCCGCGTACCTCACGCATGAAGCGTGGATGCACGGCCACCGCTTCTACGTCGACGAACGCGTGATCGTGCCGCGCTCGTTCATCGGCGAACTGCTCGACGACGGGCTGCAGCCGTACGTCGCCGACCCCGAGCAGGTCGGCGCGGTGCTCGAACTGTGCACGGGCTCCGGTTGCCTCGCGATCCTCGCGGCGAGCGCGTTCCCGAACGCCGAGATCGATGCGGTCGACCTGTCCGACAAGGCGCTCGAAGTCGCCGAGATCAACGTGCGCGACTACGGCCTCGAAGACCGCATCGCGCTGCACCGTGGCGACCTCTACGCGCCGCTGCCTGCGTTCCGCACCGATCCGGGCTCGCGCTATGACGTGATCCTGACGAACCCGCCGTACGTGAACGCGTCGTCGATGGCCGCGCTGCCGCCCGAGTACCGGCACGAGCCGGAAATGGCGCTCGCGGGTGGCGATGACGGGATGGACATCGTGCGACGTATCGTCGCCGAGGCCCATCGCTGGCTGCACGACGACGGCGTGCTCGTCGTCGAGATCGGCAACGAGCGCGAACACGTCGAAGCCGCGTTCGGCGGCCTCGAGCTCACGTGGCTGCCCACCAGCGCGGGCGACGACGCCGTGTTCCTGATCCAGGCGTCGGACCTGCCCCGCAAGGCCTGAGCCTGTCCGGCTCGCCCGCCGTGCGGTGCACCGTTGCGCCGCACGGTTGGGTAAGATGCGCGTAGGCGGCCGCCCGGCCGCACGACCTCAGGAGTCCGTCACGCGCCCATGACCCTCGACTGGCTACATCTCGGCACCCTGATCCTGACCATCCACGTGCTCGGGATCGTCGCGGCATTCCACGCGATCATGAACACGCGCACGTCTCAAGGCGCGATCGCGTGGGCCGTCTCGCTCGCGGCCATGCCGTACCTGACGCTCATTCCGTACCTGTTCCTCGGCCGCAGCAAGTTCTCCGGCTACGTCGACGCCCGGCGCCACGAGCTGGAAATGTTGCGCATGCACACACCGCGCTCGCCCTGGCTCAGCACCGACGCGACTGACGGGCCGGCCGCCGACGCAATCGGCCAGGCCGCGGTGCTCGCGCTCACGCGGCTCGGCGGCATGCCGTTCCTCGGCGGTAATTCGGTGCGCACGCTCGTGAACGGCGACGCGACGTTCTCGGCGATCCTGGCGGCCATCGACGCCGCGCGCGACTACGTGGTGGTGCAGTTCTTCATCGTGCGCGACGATGCACTCGGCCGGATGATGCGCGACTCACTGCTCGCGCGTGCGGCAGCGGGCGTGCGCTGCTGCCTGCTGTACGACAGCATCGGCAGCTTCGACCTGCCGCACAGCTACGTCGACACGCTGCGCCGGGGCGGCGTGGAGGTTCACCCGTTCGCGACCAACCGGACGTTCGTCAACCGCTTCCAGCTCAACTTCCGCAACCACCGCAAGATCGTCGTCGTAGACGGCAATCGCGCGTTCGTCGGCGGCCACAACATCGGCGTCGAGTATCTCGGCGCGAAGCCGCGCCTGTCGCCGTGGCGCGACACGCACATCGAGATCCGCGGCCCGGTGGTCGCCAGCATCCAGTACGTGTTCGCCGAAGACTGGCACTGGGCAACGCAGAAGCTACCGCCGCTCGCGCTACCGCCGCCCGCACTGCCCGGCGACAACATGCATTGCCTCGCGGTGCCGATGGGCCCGGCCGACAAGCAGGAGACGGGCTCGCTGTTCTTCGTCGAGGCGATCAACGCCGCGCGCGAGCGGGTCTGGATCACCACGCCGTACCTCGTCCCCGACGAAGCCGTGATCTCCGCGCTGAAGCTCGCCGTGATGCGCGGCGTCGACGTGCGCATCCTGATCCCGAGCCGGCGCGATCACTACGTGGTATTCGAGGCGTCGAAGCTGTACGCGCGCGACCTGGTCGATGCGGGCGTCAAGGTGTTCCGCTACCGGCCCGGCTTCCTGCACCAGAAGGTCGTGCTGATCGACCGCATCGCGGCGGCGATCGGCAGCGCGAATCTAGACAACCGTTCGTTCCGCCTCAATTTCGAGATCATGGTGCTGACCGTCGATCGCACGTTCGCCGACGAAGTCGAGACGATGCTCGATGCCGATTTCGCGCAGGCGTACGAGGTCGATGCGAGCGAATACCGCCAATCGCCCGCCTGGCGGCGCATCGCGATGCACGTCGCGCGATTGTTCGCACCGATCCTCTAACGGCCGGGACGGCGGCGGCGCCCGTGCGACCCGCACCGGCGCCGTGAACGCCGCCGGCAGCCGTCACAGCAGCTTGTCGATATCCGCGGCGATTTCCTCCGGCTTGGTCGACGGCGCGTAGCGCTTGACGATGCGCCCATCACGATCGACCAGGAATTTCGTGAAATTCCACTTGATCGCCTTGAGGCCGAGAATGCCGGGCGCCTCGTCGGTCAGGTAGCGGTACAGCGGATGCGCATGGTCGCCCTTCACGTCGATCTTCGCGAACATCGGGAACGTGACGCCGTAATTGCGCTCGCAGAACGCGCCGATCTGCGTGGCGTCGCCGGGCTCCTGCTTGCCGAACTGGTTGCACGGGAAGCCGAGCACATAGAAGCCGCGTGCCGCGTACTGGTCGTACAACTTCTGCAGGCCCGCGTACTGCGGTGTGAAACCACACTCGCTCGCGGTGTTGACGATCAGCAGCACCTTGCCGCGATACGCATCGAGCGACGCCGGCGCGCCGGCAAGCGTCTCTGCGCTGAACGAATACAGGGTGGACATCGGGCACTCCTTTTACGAAACCGGATCGACGTGGAGTCTAGGCGAAATTGCCCCGTTGCGGCATCCGCCGAACGGCCAATGCCCGGCGCGAGCGGCGCGCAGTCTAGAATAGCGGTTTTGGCCAGTCATTTCCGCCGTGATCCGTTTCAATCAGTTCAGCCTTGCGCGCGGCACCAAGCCGCTGTTCGAGTCGACCTCCTTCGTGCTCAATCCCGGCGAGAAAGCCGGCCTGATCGGCGCGAACGGCGCCGGCAAGTCGACCCTGTTCTCGGTCCTGCGCGGCGAGCTGCACTCGGACGGCGGCGATTTCTCGATGCCGCCGTCGTGGCGGATCGCCCATGTGTCGCAGGAAACGCCCGCGGTCGACCGCTCGGCGCTCGACTACACGCTCGACGGCGACGCCGCGCTGCGCGAGATCGAGGCCCGCATCGCCGCCGCCTCCGCCGCGCATGACGGCGCCGCCGAAGCCGACGCGCATGCGGCGTTCGCCGACGCCGACGGCTACACCGCGCCTGCCCGCGCCGAGGCGCTGCTGCTCGGCCTCGGCTTCACGCTCGCGCAGACGCGCGAATCCGTCGCCAGCTTCTCCGGCGGCTGGCGCATGCGCCTGAACCTCGCGCAGGCGCTGATGTGCCGTTCCGACCTGCTGCTGCTCGACGAACCGACGAACCACCTCGACCTCGACGCGATCGTCTGGCTCGAGGATTGGCTGCACCGCTACCCCGGCACGCTCGTCGTGATTTCGCACGACCGCGAATTCCTCGATTCGATCTGCAATGTCACGCTGCATCTGGAAAACCGCCAGGTGAAGCGCTACGGCGGCAACTACTCGCAGTTCGAAGTGCTGCGCGCGCAGCAACTGGCGCTGCAGCAAAGCGCGTACGAAAAGCAGCAGAAGACGATCGAACACCTGCAGAGCTTCGTCGACCGCTTCAAGGCCAAGGCGACCAAGGCCAAGCAGGCGCAGAGCCGGATGAAGGCGCTGGAAAAGATGGAGCTGATCGCGCCCGCGCACATCGCGTCGCCATTCACGTTCGAATTCCGCACGCCCGATGCCGCGCCGAACCCGATGATGGTGATGGAAGACGTCCGCTGCGGCTACCACGCCGACGGCGGAGCGGAAATCCCGATCGTCGAGCGCGTCGCGCTGTCGATCCAGAACGGCCAGCGCATCGGCCTGCTCGGTGCGAACGGCCAGGGCAAGTCGACGCTGATCAAGACGCTGGCCGGCACGCTCGCGCCGCTGTCGGGGCACGTGCGCGACGGCAAGGGGCTGACGATCGGCTATTTCGCGCAGCACCAGCTCGAAACGCTGCGCGAAGATGATTCCCCGCTCGCGCATCTGGCACGGCTCGCGCCCGACACGCGCGAACAGGAGCTGCGGGACTTCCTCGGCGGCTTCAACTTCTCGGGCGACATGGCGACCACCCCGGTCGGGCCGTTTTCGGGCGGTGAAAAGGCACGCCTCGCGCTCGCGCTGATCATCTGGCAGAAGCCGAACCTGCTGCTGCTCGACGAACCGACCAACCACCTCGACCTCGAAACCCGCCATGCGCTGACGATGGCGCTCGCGCAGTTCGAAGGCACGCTGATCCTCGTCTCGCACGACCGCCACCTGCTGCGCGCGACGACCGACCAGTTCATGCTGGTCGCGAAGCACCGGCTGCAGCCGTTCGACGGCGACCTCGACGACTACCGTGACTGGCTACTGCAGCACGCGGCCGAGCAGCGCGCCGCCGCGAAGGCCGACAGCGCGGCGGCGGCGGGCGCGGGTGCCGCGGCCAACCGCAAGGACCAGAAGCGTCAGGCCGCCGAGGAGCGGCAGCGCCTGTCGGTGCTGAAAAAGCCGCTGCAGACGCGCATCACGAAGCTCGAAAAGGAAATGGAGACGCTGCACGCGGAGAAGGCGCGCCTCGACGCATTCGTCGCCGATCCGGCGAGCTACGAGGCCGAGCGCAAGACGGAACTGACCGATGCGATCCGCAAGCTCGGGGACGTCAACACGCGTCTCGAAACGGTCGAGGCCGACTGGCTCGCCGCGCAGGAAGAACTCGAGCAGATCGGCTGACCGCCGTCGCGGCACGGCTAGCCGAAACGCCGGCCAGCCCGGCGTGCCGACTGGCTCCGCGGCATCGCAGTACCTCGACAGACCATCGGGCCGTGGGCGGGCCCAGATACGACAAGGCCGGGCGCGCCGGCCCGGCCTGTTCATTCATTACCGCAGTCACCCGATTCGCCGCGTTGCCGGCTCAGCGTCGCGGCAACGTGTCGCGCGGCATCTGCTCGTCGTCGCCCATCAGGTGCCGGCGCCCTTCGGTTGGCCGCCGGATCGCCGCAGCGACTTCCGCTTCCGTCACGTCCTCGGACACGACCTTGCGCGCCAGGCGCCCCTCGTCGTCGATCCATTCGACGATCCGGCATCCGCCGCCCCAGGGCTGGCGGATCGGCTCCGACACGCGGCAGCCACGCAGGTTGTAAAGGCGTCCGCTCGGCGCTTCCCCATACGATTTCAACATAGGATCCCTTCGCATTGCGCGGTTCGACAATCCGGCAAAGGATAGGGAAAAGCGATGTCCGTCGGGTTACAGGAGCCTACATCTTCTTTACAACGAATTACGCGACAGAACGCACGCACGCATGGGCGGGCGCCTTCCGGGCCGGTCACTCGAGATCGCGCACGCGGTCGATCGCCTGTTCGAGCCGATCGACGGCCATCACGTTCAGCCCTTCGATCGGCTGCTTCGGCGCATTCGCCTTCGGAATCAGCGCGGACGTGAAACCGAGCTTCGCGGCTTCGCGCAGCCGTTCCTGCCCGCGCGGCGACGGCCGGATCTCGCCCGCCAGCCCGACTTCGCCGAACACGATCAGCCCCTTCGGCAGCGCCTTGTTGCGCATCGACGAATGGATCGCCAGCAGCACCGCGAGGTCGGCGGCCGGCTCGGTGATCTTCACGCCGCCCACGGCATTGAGGAACACGTCCTGGTCGAAGGCCGCGATGCCCGCGTGCCGGTGCAGCACCGCGAGCAGCATCGCGAGCCGGTTCTGCTCGAGGCCGACCGCGAGCCGGCGCGGGTTCGGCACGTGCGCCGTATCGACGAGCGCCTGGATTTCGACGAGCAGCGGGCGCGTGCCTTCCTGCGTGACGAGCACGCACGAGCCGGGCACGACCTGCTCGTGCTGCGACAGGAACAGCGCGGACGGATTCGCGACGCCGCGCAGCCCGCGCTCGGTCATCGCGAACACGCCGAGTTCGTTGACCGCCCCGAAACGGTTCTTGAACGCGCGCACGAGCCGGAACGACGAATGCGTGTCGCCTTCGAAGTACAGCACGGTGTCGACGATGTGCTCGAGCACGCGCGGGCCGGCCAGGTTGCCCTCCTTCGTCACGTGCCCGACCATGATGATCGCGGTGCCCGACTGCTTCGCGATGCGCGTGAGCTGCGCCGCGCACTCGCGCACCTGCGCGACCGAGCCCGGCGCCGATGTGAGCGCTTCCGAATAGACGGTCTGGATCGAGTCGATCACGGCCACGTCCGGCCGTTCCGTGTCGATCGCGGCCTGGATCTTCTCGAGCTGGATCTCGGCGAGCAGCTTCAGTTCATCCGCCGCCGCACCGCCGTCGAGCAGCGCAAGCCGTTGCGCGCGCAACGCGATCTGCGCGGCCGACTCCTCACCGCTGATATAGAGCGCGCGCCGCTCGCTCGCGATATCCGCGAGCGACTGCAGCAGCAGCGTCGACTTGCCGATGCCCGGATCGCCGCCGATCAGCACGACGCCGCCCGGGACCAGCCCGCCGCCGAGCACGCGGTCGAATTCGCCGATGCCGGTCGAGAAGCGCGGCACGTCGGCCGCTTCGATGTCGACGAGACGCTGGACGGGCGCCCGCTTGGCGAGCGACTGGAAACGGTGGGCCGACGGCGCCTCGGCGGCCGATTCAACCAGCGTGTTCCAGGCCTGGCACGACGGGCATTGGCCCTGCCACTTCGGGGTCTGTCCGCCGCACTCGCTGCAGACGTATACGGTTTTCTGTTTGGCCACGCGCGACGCCCTTATTCCGCGCGCACGGGCACGCGGCCGGCGACCGCGCACATCAGCTCGTAGCCGATCGTGCCGCAATGGCGGGCGACGTCGTCGATCGGCAGCGCGTTGCCCCACAGCTCGACGCGCGCGCCGACGCCGGCCTGCGGGCACGGGGTCAGGTCGACGGTGATCATGTCCATCGATACGCGACCGACGATCCGCGTGCGGATGCCGTCGACGATCACCGGCGTGCCTTCGGGCGCGACCCGCGGATAGCCGTCCGCGTAACCGCACGCGACCACGCCGATCCGCATCGGCGCCTGTGCGGAGAACGTCGAGCCATAGCCGATCGCCTGGCCCTTCCCGATCGTCTGCACCGCGATCAGCTCGGACGCAAGCGTCATCGCGGGCTTCAGCCCGGTATCGGCGATGTCGGACGACAGCCCGGACGGCGACGCGCCGTACAGCACGATCCCCGGGCGCACCCAGTCGAAGTGCGTGTCCGGATGCCACAGCACGGCCGCGGAGTTCGCGAGGCTGCGCGCGCCGGCGATGCTTTCCGCGCCGCGCTCGAACGTCGCGAGCTGCTCGGCGACGCCGCGCTCGTTGTCCGCGTCCGAAAAATGGGTCATCAACGTGATCTGGCCGATGCCGGGGCATGCGCGGGCGCGCTCCCAAGCGGCGCGGTATTTTTCCGGCTGGTAGCCGAGCCGGTTCATCCCGCTGTTCATCTTGAGCTGCACGTTGACGGGCTTCGACAGCCGCGCCGTTTCCAGCATCCGCATCTGCTCGTCGTTGTGGACGGTCGTCGTCAGGCTGTAGCGGTCGATCACGTCGATGTCGGTCGAGCGGAAGAACCCTTCGAGCAGCAGGATCGGGCCGGCCCAGCCGAGCTCGCGCAGCTTGACGGCCTCGTCGAGGTCGAGCAGGCCGAAGCCGTCGGTGCCGCGCAGGCCGGGAAACACACGCGCGAGACCGTGACCGTACGCGTTGGCCTTGACGACCGCCCAGACCTTGGACGGGCCGGCAAAGCGGCGGACGACGGAGAGATTGTTCGCGAGAGCGGCGGTATGGATGGTGGCGGAGATCGGGCGCGGCATGGGAAATTTACGTAAAGACGCTTGCGAATCATCAGCTTACCGCGCCTTTTGAGCACTGAAGCCGACAATTTGCGGAACGATCGGGGAATCTTGCTAGTCCGAATTGGCGTATTTTCATGTTATAAAGCCGTGCGCACAACCCATTTCGAACGGAATAAGCCGATCGCATACCAGGCGGCCTACGCGGCCCTGCCGCAGCGACGAAAGCATCGCATCAGATGAAAAAAGGTTTTTACACCATCATGGCCGCGCAGTTTTTCTCGTCGCTGGCCGACAATGCGCTCCTCATCGCCGCCATCGCCCTGCTGAAAGACCTCCACGCCCCCAACTGGATGACACCGCTGTTGAAGCTGTTCTTCGTGTTGTCCTATGTGGTGCTGGCGGCCTATGTCGGCGCCTTCGCGGATTCGCGCCCGAAGGGCCGCGTGATGTTCATCACCAACTCGATCAAGGTCGTCGGCTGCATGATCATGCTGTTCGGCGCCCACCCGTTGATTGCGTACGGGATCGTCGGCTTCGGCGCGGCGGCCTACTCGCCCGCGAAATACGGCATCCTCACCGAGCTGCTGCCGGCCGACCGGCTGGTCGCCGCGAACGGCTGGATCGAAGGCACGACCGTCAGCTCGATCATTCTCGGCACCGTGCTCGGCGGTGCGCTGATCAGCCCGCACATCGCGTCGCACGTGATCGCGCACACGCCAGCCTGGATCGGCACGCCCGCCGAAGCGGCGATGGCGATCATCATGGCGATCTACGTGATCGCCGCGCTGTTCAACCTGCGCATCCCCGATACGGGCGCCCGCTACCCGAAGCAGGAACGCGGCCCGGTCAAGCTCCTCACTGATTTCGCCGACTGCTTCATGGTGCTGTGGCGCGACAAGCTCGGCCAGATCTCGCTGGCGGTCACGACGCTGTTCTGGGGCGCGGGCGCGACGCTGCAGTTCATCGTGCTGAAGTGGGCTGAAGTGTCGCTCGGCATGTCGCTGTCGGAAGGCGCGATCCTGCAGGCGGTGGTTGCCGTGGGCGTCGCGGCCGGCGCAATCGCTGCTGCCGCCCGAATCCCGTTGAAGAAGTCGCTGACCGTGCTGCCCGTCGGCATCATCATGGGCATCGCGGTGATGCTGATGGCGTTCTACACGCGCGACCTGTTCCCGTCGAACTGGGCCGTGCACATCGGCCACCTGCGCATGCCCGTGTACCTGATCATCGCGTACATCTTCCTGATGTGCGTCGGCGCATTGTCCGGCTACTTCGTCGTTCCGATGAACGCGCTGCTGCAGCATCGCGGCCACGTGCTGCTGTCGGCCGGCCACTCTATCGCGGTGCAGAACTTCAACGAGAACCTGTCGGTGCTCGTGATGCTGTGCCTGTATGCGGTGCTCGTGTGGCTCGACGTGCCGGTCGGCGTCGTGATCGTACTGTTCGGCACGTTCGTCTGCCTGACGATGTGGCTCGTGATGCGTCGTCACCAGGCAAACCAGCGCCAGTTCGACTCGGTCGCGCTGATCGGCGAATCGCGGCACTGACGCTACACTTCCCGTTTCCGTCCGCCGGCGCCGGCCCTCGAACCGGCGCGTTGCCCTCATGACGCACCCGATACCCAACATCCTGACGATCGCCGGCTCCGATTCGGGCGGCGGCGCAGGCATCCAGGCCGACCTGAAGACCTTTTCCGCGCTCGGCGCGTATGGCGCGAGCGTGATCACCGCGCTGACCGCGCAGAACACGCGCGGCGTGACGGGCGTGCACGCCCCGGACGCGGCGTTCGTGACCGCGCAACTCGACGCGGTGTTCGGCGATATCCGCATCGATGCGGTCAAGATCGGGATGCTCGCGAATGCGGCGATCGTGCACGCGGTCGCCGACGCGCTGCGGCGCTACACACCGCGCTTCGTCGTGCTCGACACGGTGATGATCTCGAAGAGCTCGCACGCGCTGCTCGCACCCGATGCCGTCGACGCGTTGCGCGACGCGCTGCTGCCGCTCGCGACGGTCGTGACGCCGAACCTGCCCGAAGCGGCCGCGCTGCTGAACGATGTGCCCGCAACCACCGAAGACGACATGGTCCGGCAAGGCCAGGCATTGCTGCAGACGGGCGCGCGCGCCGTGTTGATGAAAGGCGGTCACCTGCCGGACGCGTCCGCGAGCCCCGACTGGCTCGTCGAAGCGACCCGCACGGTGCGGCTCGACGGCGCACGCGTGCCGGTCAGCAACACGCACGGCACCGGCTGCACGCTGTCGTCGGCGATCGCCGCGCTGCTGCCGCAGCAGCCCGACCTTGAAAGCGCGGTACGCGAAGCCAAGACCTACCTGACCGGCGCGATCGCCGCGAGCAGCCACCTCGACGTCGGTCACGGCGTCGGCCCCGTCCATCACTTCCATCGCTGGTGGTGAGCGCCGGCTGGCGCGGCGTCAGTGATCCTGCGCCGCGAACGCCTGGGCGCGTACCGGCCAGTCGTCCGGCACGACGAAGCCGCGCGCCGTTTCGCGCCACGTGCCGTCACTACCCTTTTCATGGATGCCGATCAGCGCGGGCGCCTCGCGCGTCGTCAACACCGGCGGCAGTTCCAGCGTAGCCGCCAGCGTTTCGGGTTCGAATCCGCTACCGGCGGCAGCCCGTCGCGGCGCCAGCCACGCAAGCCGCGGCAACACGCTCCACGCGACGCCGGCACGCTGGGCGGCCGCCCAGGCCGGCCACTGCGCGTGCGTCAGCCAGAAACCGTGCGGGTGATCCGGCGCGATTTCCGCGGACACCGGCGGCAGCGGCGCGCCGTAGGGGTAGAACAACCAGCCCTTGATGAACATCTGCGCGTCGGACGGCGCGCCGTAGCCGAGCCGCGCAAACCCGTCGCGATCGCCGAGCCGCAGCTGGTGCTCGAGTAACCGAGTGCGCTTGCGGTCGAACCGGTCGACGAGGTTGGGGCCGACGAAATCGGCAAGCGATGCACCGGCTTGCACCGGTGCGCACAGGTAGCACTTCACCGCGAGTTCCCAGTGCAGGCGCTGCCCGTCCGGGGCATCGACGAGAAAATCGACTTCGCCGAGCGTCTTGCCGTTGCTGCGCAGCGGCAGATTGGCCGCGACGAGCCGCAGCGACGGCCCGTGCGTCAGGAAATACTCGAGCAGGCATTCGGCGTAGCGGCCGAGCCGGGTGGGCCGGAAACCGTCGAGCGCGCGATGCAGCGGCTCGGGCTGCGCATCGAGCGCGGCGAGCCATGCTTCGACGGCCGACTGTCCCACCGCATCCAGCCACGGGCGCGCCAGCGGCGCGTCCGGGACCGCGGTCAGCAGGCTCGGGCTGGCCAGCAGCCAGCCCAGATCCCGAACCGCGACGTCGTGCAGCGTATCGACGAATGCGAACGCCGCGCCGGTCGTCATTGTCCGGCCGGCCCGTTCGCGTCGCCGCCTTCTGCGCGCTGGAACGTGTCGCGCGCGAGGCACAGGTCGGCCCACGCCTTCGACTTGTCCGGCAGGCTGCGCAGCAGGTATGCCGGATGGTAGGTCACGATCACCGGCACGCCTTCGTACGCATGCACGCGGCCGCGCAGCGACGCGATGCTCGCGTCCGTCTTCAGCAGCGTCTGCGCGGCGAAGCGGCCGAGCGCGACGATCAGCTTCGGCTTCACGAGCGCGACCTGGCGCTGCAGATACGGCTCGCAGCTCGCGACCTCGTCCGGCTCGGGATTGCGGTTGCCGGGCGGCCGGCACTTGATCACGTTCGCGATGTACACGTTGTCGCCGCGCTTGAGCGACAGCGAGTGCAGCATGTTGTCGAGCAGCTTGCCGGCCTGGCCGACGAACGGCTCGCCCTGCTTGTCCTCGTTCTCGCCCGGCGCTTCGCCGATCAGCATCCAGTCCGCTTCGCGGTCGCCGACGCCGAACACTGTGTTGGTCCGCTTCTCGCACAGACCGCACAGCGTGCAGTCGGCCACGCGCGCGGCCAGCGCATCCCAGTCGAGCGCGGCAACCGGCGTACCGACGGGGCGCGATTCGGCCACCGGCATGGGATCGCCCGGCGGCGCAGCATCGAACCACGCGAAATCGTCGGGTCCGGCAGGCGGCATGTCGTCCATCGGCGGCATCGTGTCGGTCGACGCGACCGGCATGACCGGTGCAGGCGCGCGATCGCCGTCGTCGACGCGGCGCGACGGGGCGGCGGCCGGCTCGCGAGCCGGCGACGCATCGACGCTTCGCGCCACCGCCGGCGGTGCGTCGCCCTGCACCGGCGTACGCGCGGTCCGCGCAGGTCGCTCGGTCGCGACGGCCGGTGTGGCGTCCACGGCACCGGTTTGCGCGGCGGTGTGCGCTTCGGCTGCCGCGCCCTCGGCCGTGCCTTCATCCGCGCTTTGCCCGCGCCGCACCCAGATCTGCGCGAGGCCCATTTCCTCGAGCGCCGCTTCAGCCCATGCCATGCGCGTCCCCTTTGTCCTTGTTCAGCGTCAGACGCATCACGATCGCGTCCTCGCGGCTGCGATGCTTCGCCGGGTAATAATTCTTGCGCCGGCCGATCGTCAAGAAGCCGAAACGCTCGTACAGATGGATCGCGCGCAGATTGGACGGCCGCACCTCGAGCAGCACGCCGTCGAGCCCTTCCGCGCGCGAAATGCGCACGGCCTCGCGCAGCAGCGCCAGGCCCGCGCCCGCGCACTGCGCGGCCGGCGCGACGCACAGGTTCAGCAGGTGCATCTCGTCGACCACGGGCATCAGTACGCAATAGCCGATCAACGAACCCGTCACGTGCCGCAGGCACACGCCCAGATAGCCGTTGCGCAACGAATCCTCGAAATTGCCGCGGCTCCACGGGAATTCGTACGCGACGTGCTCGATCGCGACGACCTCGTCGAGATCGGCATCCGTCATCGGCGCCAGATAGCGGTCGCTCAGCAGGACGCCCGTCATCCCTTCGCTCCACCCGTCTGCGCGGCCCGTGCCGCAACGCGCTCGGCGGTGGTCTGCGCGACCTTGTCGCGCACGTACTCCGGCGCGGCCTGATCGGCGGGCACAGCGCGGCCGGCGCGGAACGCACGCAGGGCGGCATGGGCGACCGCCAGCGCATGCGGCATCGCGTCGCCGTCGATCACGGCCGCGTGCGCCGCAGCCGGCAACTGCGCGCCGAACGCGGCGGCCGCATTGCCCGCGAGCGTGAACGGTGCATCGGGCACGCCGACGGCGCCCGGCGCATCGAGCGAAGCCGGATGCAGCGTGCGCCAGTCGCCGGTGCTGTCGTCCCACGCGAAATCCGCCCAGTAGGCTTCATCCATCCGCGCGTCCAGCGCGGCCAGCACGCGGGTCGTGCCAGGCGCGCGCAGCCGTGCGTGCTCGGCACACGCGAGCAGCGTGCCGATCGGCACGACCGGCAGCCCGCGCCCGAACGCGAGACCCTGGGTGATGCCTGTCGCGGTACGCAGGCCCGTGAACGAGCCGGGGCCTGAGCCGAACGCGATCGCGTCGCAATCGGCGAGCGTCAGCCCCGATTCGGCGAAAAGGTCCTGGATGGCCGGCAGCACGCGCGTGCTCGACACGGCGCCCGTCAGTTCGTGGCGGACCCAGGTTTGCGGGGTGGAAACGGCGTCATCGGCGTGGGCCGAGCGCAGCAGCGCGACCGAGCAGTATTCGGTCGACGTATCGATGGCGAGGAGCACTGTTTGCGTCATGGGCGACATTGTAATGCGGCGCCCCGCTCCCACGGGCGATCGGGCCCGATCCGTGCGTGTGCGCCGCACCGGGTGGCGGTTTGGAAGGATCGCTCGACCCCGCGCGGCGGTCCGCTTGTTAAGATCGCCCGACCTGAAACCCTTACGGAGACACCCGATGAGCGAACTCACCGCCCAATTCGACCAGGCCCAGATCGACGTCAAGCAACTGACGGAACGGCCGGGCAACCTGACCCTGCTGCGCCTGTACGCACTCTTCAAGCAGGCGACCGACGGCGACGCCCATGGCGACAAGCCGGGCTTCACCGACATCGTCGGCAAATACAAGTACGACGCGTGGGATGCGCTGAAGGGCACGTCGCAGGATGCAGCGAAGCAGCAATACATCGAACTCGTCGAATCGCTGAAGAACGGCACAACTTCCTGACCGAATCGCCCCCTGCCGCAATAGGCAATCAAATCAGTGGCGCAGCGCAGCAAATCTCTTTATAATGCTGCCTGCGTCATCTTCCGCGCTCGGCTCGCAAGCCGTTCCGGCCTGGCGCCTCGTAGCGTTAAGCTCCAATCCGGTTTAGAACCTGTCCCCTCCTGCTTCGACCTTCACGGTCGTCACTTATCAGGCTGGCGGCCACGCTCCTGAAGCGCGCCGCACCCAAAACAGCTTCTAATGCCTCATCCGCCGACGGTTCGGCGGATTGCACCCCCGTTTCCCGATTTGCTCGCTGAATCCGACGACTTGGGTATGCGCGATTGGCGCCGACGTTTCACCCACTGTGTTTCAAGGATTGTTATGACTTCGAGCATCAACTCCAGCCCGCTCAACGCGATCGCCGACCAGGCGCTCGGTCTCGACGACGCCGCCGCACCGGCCGCGGTCGAACCGGCGTCGGACGAGCCGAACTTCGCGTCGCTCGGGTTGTCGCCGGAGATCGTCTCCGCGCTGCAGGCCGCCGGCTATGTGAAGCCGACGCCGGTCCAGCAGCGCGCGATTCCGGCCGGCATCGCCGGCCGTGACCTGCTGGTCTCGAGCCCGACCGGTTCGGGCAAGACCGCCGCATTCATGCTGCCCGCGATCGAACGTTTCGCGCAGCTCCAGAAGGCGCAGGCGCAGCAACCGCGCGCGCCGCGCGAACCGAACCAGGGCGACCGCCGCGCGCGCCGCCCGCAACCCGTCGCGCGCCCGGGCCTGCTCGTGCTGACGCCGACCCGTGAACTCGCGATGCAGGTCACCACGGCCGCAACGACCTACGGCAAGCACCTGAAGCGCCTGCGCACGGTCAGCATCCTCGGCGGCGTCGCCTACGGCCAGCAGCTGATGCTGCTCGCGAAGAACCCGGAAATCCTGGTCGCCACGCCGGGCCGTCTGCTCGACCACCTCGAGCGCGGCCGTATCGACCTGTCCGAGCTGAAGATGCTCGTGCTGGACGAAGCCGACCGCATGCTCGACATGGGCTTCATTGACGACATCGAAACGATCGTCGCCGCCACCCCCGCGTCGCGCCAGACGATGCTGTTCTCGGCCACGCTCGACGGCAAGATCGGTTCGCTGACGAGCCGCCTGCTGAAGGATCCGGAACGTATCGAGATCCAGCAGCGCCTCGAGTCGCGCGCGAACATCGCGCAGACCGTGCACTACGTCGACGACCGCGACCACAAGGATCGCCTGCTCGATCACCTGCTGCGCGACGACGCGCTCGACCAGGCGATCATCTTCACGGCGACCAAGATCGACGCCGACCAGCTCGCCGGCCGTCTCGCCGACGCAGGCTTCGAATCGGCCGCGCTGCACGGCGACCTGCCGCAGGGCGCGCGTAACCGCACGATCCGTGCGCTGCGCGAGCGCCGTGTGCGCGTGCTGGTGGCCACCGACGTCGCGGCACGCGGCATCGACATCCCGGGCATCACGCACGTGTTCAACTACGACCTGCCGAAGTTCGCGGAAGACTACGTGCACCGTATCGGCCGTACGGGCCGTGCAGGCCGTTCGGGCACGGCAGTGAGCCTCGTGCACCACGCCGAGCAAGGCGCGCTCAAGCGCATCGAGCGCTTCGTGCGCTCGCCGCTGCCGGTCAACGTGATCGAAGGCTTCGAGCCGCGCAAGGCGCCCCCGCGCAACGGCGGTACCGGTGGCCGTGGCCGTCCGGGTGGCGGCAACGGCGGTCGTCGTTTCGGCGGCAAGCCGGGCGGCGGTTATGGCGGCAACGGCAACGGCCGCAGCTACGGTGGCGGCAATGGCGGCGGCTGGAGCGGCAAGCCGGGCGGCAGCCGTGACGGCGGCCCGCGTCGCGACGGCCAGCGCAGCGGCGGCCCGCGTCGCAGCAACCCCGCGTCGTAAGCACACACGGGCGGCCATGGGCCGCCCCACGGAGGGCAGACCCGCGGATAACCGCCCTGCCCATCCAGCCAACCGGCGCATCCGCGCCGGTTTTTTTTCGCCCCGCCCTACATTTCACGATACGGAAAATTTTTTTGTGTCGTAAAAAATCATGCTGCGCGGCACAACCCGGTCGATTGCAGGATGGGAAAAAGCATTTCTTATCCCGAAATTACAATTTCAAGATATTGATTTAAAACAATTAAAAATTTACCCGACGCCTCCACCCGCCCCCTGTCCTGCTCCAGTCGATTTGCCTAGACTCTTATACAAGACCTCACGAAACCGAACGCGCCGCTTCCGGCTTCGAGAACAGCGTCAACACCGTCAGAGTCAACCCATCAGGCATCGCATCGCATCAAGGAGCTCATCATGTCGCGACAGCAACAGGCACAGGAACTGCAAAAGCAATGGGAAACCGATCCGCGCTGGAAAGGCATCAAGCGCAGCTACTCGGCTGAGGACGTGGTCCGGCTGCGTGGTTCGATCCCGATCGAGCACACGCTCGCCAAGCGCGGTGCGGAAAAGCTGTGGAGCCTCGTCAACAATGAGCCGTTCGTCAACGCACTCGGCGCACTGACCGGCAACCAGGCGATGCAGCAGGTGAAGGCCGGCCTGAAGGCGATCTACCTGTCCGGCTGGCAAGTGGCCGGCGACGCGAACGTCGCGGGCGAAATGTACCCGGACCAGTCGCTGTACCCGGCAAACTCGGTGCCGCTCGTCGTGAAGCGCATCAATAACACGCTGACGCGCGCCGACCAGATCCAGTGGTCGGAAGGCAAGAACCCGGGCGACGAAGGCTACGTCGACTTCTTCGCACCGATCGTCGCCGATGCGGAAGCCGGTTTCGGCGGCGTGCTGAATGCATTCGAACTGATGAAGGCGATGATCGAAGCCGGTGCGTCGGGCGTCCACTTCGAGGACCAGCTCGCGTCGGTGAAGAAGTGCGGCCACATGGGCGGCAAGGTGCTCGTGCCGACGCGTGAGGCCGTCGCGAAGCTGTCGGCCGCACGTCTCGCGGCCGACGTGATGGGCACGTCGACCGTGCTGGTCGCCCGCACCGACGCGGAAGCGGCCGACCTGATCACGTCCGACGTCGACGACAACGACAAGCCGTTCCTGACGGGCGAGCGCACGGTGGAAGGCTTCTTCCGCACGAAGCCGGGCATCGAACAGGCGATCTCGCGCGGTCTCGCGTACGCGCCGTACGCCGACCTGGTCTGGTGCGAAACGGGCAAGCCGGATCTCGAGTACGCGAAGAAGTTCGCGGAAGCGATCCACAAGCAGTTCCCGGGCAAGCTGCTGTCGTACAACTGCTCGCCGTCGTTCAACTGGAAGAAGAACCTCGACGACGCGACGATCGCGAAGTTCCAGAAGGAGCTCGGCGCGATGGGCTACAAGTTCCAGTTCATCACGCTGGCCGGCTTCCATGCGCTGAACTACTCGATGTTCAACCTCGCGCACGGCTATGCCCGCACGCAGATGAGCGCATTCGTCGAATTGCAGCAGGCCGAGTTCGCGGCAGCGGACAAGGGCTTCACGGCGGTCAAGCACCAGCGCGAAGTCGGCACCGGCTACTTCGACGCCGTGACGCAGACGGTCGAGCGCGAAGCATCGACCACCGCATTGCACGGCTCGACCGAGGACGAACAGTTCTTCGACGGCAAGAAGGTCGCGTAAGCAGAAAAACACGACGCGCCACGCGTCATGCCGATGCCCGACCTCGTCTTGCGACGGCGGGCATCGGCCACCGAACAACAATCAGGGAGGAGACGGCAGGCGCGCGATACCGATCGCGCGACCGGCCGCGCGGCCTGCGGGCCGCCAGCAATGACGCGCGCCGGCTCCGTCCGGCGCGCCTTTTTTCCAGGGCGCCGCCCTACCGATACACGATCACCGGAATTTTCGTATGGGTCAGCACGCGCTGCGTCTCGCTGCCGATCAGCAAGCTGCCGAGCCCGCGGCGACCGTGGGACGCCATGAAGATCACGTCGCAGCCGCCGCGTTCGGCCGCCTCGATGATGCCGAGATACGGCGACGGATGCACGCTCGTCCAGGTGTCGCAATCGACGCCGGCCGCCTTCGCGGCCGATTCGACCTCGTCGAGATGCGCGCGCGCCTCGCGCTCGCTGCGCGCCCGGAAATCGGCGGGCGGCTCGATGATCACTTCGGAAAACGGCGAGTACGGATACTGCGGCAGGCACGCGTAGGCCGTAACCCGCGCACCGACCGCGCGCGCCAGGTCGATCGCGCCGTCGATCGCCTTCTGCGACAGTTCGGAACCGTCGGTTGGAACGAGGATGTGCCGGAACATCGCGCCCTCCTTCGTCAATCGCACTCCGCGCGCCGCGCTTCCGGGCGGTCCGGCTGCGTCGCGTGGGGCATGCCAGTTTCGATTGTAGGACGTGAAAGCACACGGCCGGGCCGCGCAGCGGGTTCGCCCTCATATCGGAAACGCGCGGGCACGCGTGGCCTACTCGCCCCAATATCCAGGCTGCTCGTACGTGTGCTTCAGGTAATCGAGAAACAGCCGCACGCGCAGCGGCAGATGCCGGCGCTGCGGGAACACCGCGTGAATGCCGATCGGCGGGGCGGCGAACGCGTCGAGCACGCTGACGAGCCGGCCGGCCGCGATGTCCTCGCCGACCTCCCACCACGAGCGCCACGCGAGCCCGTGACCCTCCAGGCACCACTCGTGCAGCACCGCACCGTCCGAGCATTCCATCGTGCCGTTCACGCGGATCGACACGACCTTGTCGTCTTCCTGGAACGTCCAGCCGCGTTGCTGGTTCGCATTTGCCGCGAGCGCGAGGCAGTTGTGCCGCGCCAGCTCGGCGAGCGTGGCCGGCGTGCCGCGCCGGGAGAGATACGCGGGCGACGCGACGCACACGCGGCGGTTCTCGCCGAGCTTCAGCGACACGAGCGACGAGTCGGGCAGCTCGCCGAGCCGCACCGCGCAATCGAACCCCTCGTTGACGAGGTCGACCATCCGGTCGGACAGGTCGAGCGTGACCGATACGTCCGGATGCCCGACGCTGAATTCGGGCACGAGCGGCGCGACGTGCCGCCGGCCGAAGCCGGCCGGCGCGGAAATGCGCAGGTGGCCGCTCGCCTTGACGCCGCCGGCGGACACGCTCGCCTCCGCGTTCTGCATGTCGTTGATCACGCGCTGGCAATCCTCGAGGAACGCCGAACCCTCGAACGTCAGCGTGAGCTTGCGCGTCGTGCGCACCAGCAGTTTCACGCCGAGCCGCTCCTCGAGCGCGTCGAGCCGGCGGCCGATGATCGCCGGCGCGACACCTTCCGCGTGCGCGGCCGCCGACAGGCTGCCCTTTGCCGCGACCGCGGCGAACGTTTCGATCTGCTTGAACCGGTCCATGACTCACAGGGGGCGGCGCGCTGCCGCCCTTCAAATGGCTTAAACCGCTCAAGATTATGTATATGAAAGTAAAAGATCAAGTGATGTTTAGCGTCTTTTTTAGCACATACGATCACGAATAGAATTCACCTGACCTCTGAAACTGGAGCGCAAGGCTATGTCGGCCACAACGACACTCTCCTCTCCCGACGCAATCCTCTTCGACGCATTCGGCACGTTGTTCGACGTGCGTGCGGTCCTGGCCGCGGCGGAGCAGATGTTTCCCGGTCACGGGGAACGGTTGTCGCAGTTGTGGCGACGCAAGCAAATCGAATACTCGCAACTGCGCACGCTCGCCGATCCGGCCGGCGCCCGCTATCGCCCGTTCCGGGACATCACGCTCGATGCGCTGCGGTTCGCCGCGCGCCGGCTCGGGCTCGCGCTGAACAGCGCGGCCGAGAAGCGGCTGATGGACGAATACGCGTGCCTGTCCACCTATCCCGATACGGTGCCCGCGCTGCGCAAGCTGCGCGCGCTCGACCCGCGCCCGCCGCTCGGGATCCTGTCGAACGGCACGCCGCAGATGCTCGACATCGCGATCAAGAGCGCCGGCATGTCCGGGCTGTTCGATCGCGTGCTGTCGGCCGACACCGTGCGCGCGTACAAGCCGAGCCCGGCCGCCTACGCGCTCGGCACCGACGCGTTCGGGCCGAACCGGCGCGGCATCGTGTTCGTGTCGTCGAACGCGTGGGACGTCGCCGGCGCCGTCTGGTTCGGCTACACGACGTTCTGGCTCAACCGCACGGGCGCGCCCGCCGAGGAACTCGGCGCGCCGCCCGACGGCACCGGCTCCGGCATGGCCGACCTGCTCGCATTCCTCGCCACCCCGGCTCCGTCCGGCAGACCCGCAAACCGCACGCGCCCCAGCCCGGGTGCATGACGTTCGCAGCGCTGCCGCCTTCCCCCTTCACCGAAACCGCAACTGACCGACCAAGGAGATGAGACTCATGAGCACCCCGATCACGCTGCCGCAAGGCATGGCGATCACCGGCGAAATCAAGCCGGGTTACGAAGCAATCCTGACGCCCGAAGCGCTCGCACTCGTCGCAGCGCTGCACCGCACGTTCGAGCCGCGCCGCCAGGCGCTGCTGCATGCGCGCGTCGAGCGCACGAAACGCCTCGACGCGGGCGAGCGCCCAGACTTCCTGGCCGAGACGAAGGCGATCCGCGAAGGCGACTGGAAGGTCGCGCCGCTGCCGGCCGACCTGCAATGCCGCCGTGTCGAGATCACGGGCCCCGTGGAGCGCAAGATGGTCATCAACGCGCTGAACTCGGGCGCCGATTCGTACATGACGGACTTCGAGGATTCGAACGCGCCGAGCTGGACGAACCAGATCGACGGCCAGATCAACCTGAAGGACGCGGTGCGCCGCACGATCTCGCTCGAGCAGAACGGCAAGTCGTACCAGCTGAACGACAAGGTCGCGACGCTGATCGTGCGTCCGCGCGGCTGGCACCTCGACGAGAAGCACGTGACGGTCGACGGCCAGCGCGTGTCCGGCGGCATCTTCGATTTCGCACTGTTCCTGTTCCACAACGCGAAGGAACTGCTCGCGCGCGGCTCGGGCCCGTACTTCTACCTGCCGAAGATGGAAAGCCATCTCGAGGCGCGCCTGTGGAACGACATCTTCGTCGCCGCGCAGGAAGGCGTCGGTGTGCCGCGCGGCACGATCCGCGCGACGGTGCTGATCGAGACGATCCTCGCCGCGTTCGAGATGGACGAGATCCTGTACGAACTGCGCGAACACAGCTCGGGCCTGAACGCCGGCCGTTGGGACTACATCTTCTCGGCGATCAAGAAATTCAAGAACGACCGCGACTTCTGCCTCGCCGAGCGTTCGAAGATCACGATGACGGTGCCGTTCATGCGCGCGTACGCGCTGCTGCTGCTGAAGACCTGCCACAAGCGCAACGCGCCGGCGATCGGCGGGATGAGCGCGCTGATCCCGATCAAGAACGATCCGGAAGCGAACGACAAGGCCATGGGCGGCGTGCGCTCGGACAAGCAGCGCGACGCGACCGACGGCTACGACGGCGGCTGGGTGGCCCACCCGGGCCTCGTGCCGATCGCGATGGAAGAATTCGTCAAGGTGCTCGGCGACAAGCCGAACCAGATCGCGAAGCAGCGCGACGACGTGCAGGTCGAAGGCAAGAACCTGCTCGACTTCCAGCCGGAAGCGCCGATCACCGAAGCCGGCCTGCGCAACAACATCAACGTCGGCATCCACTACCTCGGCGCATGGCTCGACGGCAACGGCTGCGTGCCGATCCACAACCTGATGGAAGACGCGGCCACGGCCGAGATCTCCCGTTCGCAGGTGTGGCAATGGATCCGCTCGCCGAAGGGCGTGCTCGACGACGGCCGCAAGGTCACCGCGGAACTCGTGCGTGAATTCGCGAAGGCCGAACTCGACAACGTGAAGCGCTCGGTCGGCGGCAACACGCAGCCGTACGAGCGCGCCGCGGCGATCTTCGAGCAGATGTCGACGTCGGAAGGCTTCACCGAATTCCTGACGCTGCCGCTGTACGAGGAAATCTGACGTCGCTGCCCGCCTCGACCGGGGCCGGCCCTGCGTCTGCGCCGGTCGCATGCGATGACGGCATCAAAAAAAGCGCCCCTCGGGGCGCTTTTTCTTTTGCGGCCGGATCCGCTACCGCGGCGGCCGCGCAACCGGTCAGACGGCTTCCCGCTCGCGCCGGTGCTGAACCCAGTCGCCCGACGCAATGCGCGGACGCCCGGCAATCGCGTGCTCGGCGACCGGATAGTAAAGGCAGGCGTACTGCCGGCCGCCGAGCTCGACGGTCACGTCTTCCGGCTTGAACAGCGAGTCGACGCCCGGATACACGCGCTCGATTTCGTCGAGCACGGGAACGAGCTGGTCGTCGACCTCGTAGACGTCGCCCCAGACCAGCGACTTGCCGGCCGACCCGGCGATCATTCCCGGATACGTGCCGAAATCGTACAGTTCGCCCGGCAGCGCGGCGGCACCGAGCAGCGTCGGCGCGGCAATCCCGTATTTGGCGGCCGCGTGGCCGATGTCGTTGACCTCCCCGTTTCTCAGGGTGCCGTAGACGAATACGTAGCGCATCGTGGTTCTCCTCTTTGATTCGTATGTTGCCGTGTTCGCACGCGATTCGTGGCGAAATCGCCCGCGCATCGATAGACCACGATACCGGCCGGATGGTTCGAACCCGCAGGCGCGCCCGGCCCCGGGGCAGTCCGAAAATCGCCGCCCCCCCACACAAAGTTCATTTGAACGCGGCATGATCGCCCGACAAACCGCCGCATGCACTTTCGCGGCGCCTTCTACAATAACGGCATCGCCGCCGCGCTGCCCGAATCGTCCATGAACCCGCCGTTCCAAGCCGACGTATCGAACCCGTACGTCATCGACATTCCGCCCGAATTCGCGCCGACCGCCGCCCATCCGATGCGCGTGCGCGCCCGGCAGGTCGATACCGGGCACCGCATCCCGCTGCATACGCATGCGTGGGCGCAGCTCGCGTACGCCTCGCGCGGCGTGCTGCGCGTCGCGACGACCGGCACGACATGGATGGTGCCGCCGTCCCGCGCGATCTGGGTGCCGCCGCGCGTGACGCATGAGGTCGTGATCGTCGAAGAGGCGTATCTGCGCACGCTGTATATCGACGAGTCGATCGTGCCGGACGGACTCGACGCGTGCCGCGTCGTCGAAGTGACGGGACTCCTGCGCGAACTGATCGTCGCACTCGACGCGCGCGACCTGAGCGCCACGCGCGAGCGCCTGCTGTGCGGGCTCGTGCTCGACGAGTTGAGTCACGCCGAGCCGCTGCCGCTCGCGGTGCCGATGCCCGACGAAAAACGGCTGCGCATGCTGTGCGAATCGGTCCTCGCGCAACCGGCCCATGCGGAGTCGCTCGAGCATTGGGCCAGCGAGGTCGGCGCCAGCACGCGCACGATTTCGCGGCTCTTCAAGCAGGAACTGGGTGTGAGCTTTTCGCAGTGGCGCCAGCAGGCGCTGCTGGCGCGGGCCATTCCGTTGCTGAACCAGGGGCGCCCGCTGTCGCATATCGCGCGCGAACTCGGCTACCAGAGCCAGAGCGCGTTTTCGGCGATGTTCCGGCGTGCATTCGGAGAAAGCCCGCGCGCATTCATGCTGCGCGGCTATGAGCACCGCGGCCCGGAAGGCAGCCGCGCGGACGACGCCCCCCCCGACGACGACGCGATCGACGCTGCCCGCTGAACGCCTCGCGCCAGGTCGTCAGGACTTCAGACCGGTCGCACCATGTGGCGGATCGAGCCCAGTTGCGCGAGCCGCGACCCGGTAACCTGATAGCCCATGCGCAGGTAGAGACGCGCGGCTGGATTGTCGACGAACACGCGCAGTTGCAGTTCGTGCAGCCCGCGCGCGCGCGCCCAGCGGTGCGACATGTCGAGCAAGTAGGTGCCGGCGCCTTGCCTGCGATGACCGGCCGCGATCTGTACGTCGCGGATGTGCAGCGAGTCGCCCTCCTCGGTCACGCGCAGCACGCCGATGCGCTCGCCGTCAGCTTCCAGGATGAAGTTCTCGGAATCGCGCCAGCTCGCGTAGAACAGGTCACTGCGCCACACGAGCCCATGCCGCTTGTAGTAGCCGCCCATGTTGCCGTGCGTCAGCGCTTCGGCAAACGGAAAATCGCCAGCCTCCGCGGGCCGGAGCTGATAAAGGAGTCGCAGGTCGGTCGGATCGAGCATCGCGCAGGGGTCAAGAACGCATGCCGCCACGATAGCGCAGTCGCGTACGGATGCAATCGCGGATTTCTCGTAGCGGCTCGACACAGGATGACCGGCGGTTACGCGGCCAGCGGGCGCAACCGGAAACGCAAATGAAAAAGCCCGCACAAGGCGGGCTTCTTCATTTTTTTGGCGGAGCGGACGGGACTCGAACCCGCGACCCCCGGCGTGACAGGCCGGTATTCTAACCGACTGAACTACCGCTCCAGTCTTGCTACTTGCCTGGCAGGCGTCGGTTGCTTCCTGCCGGCGCATCGTTTGTTCGAACGACGCCGAAATCTGGCGTCCCCTAGGGGATTCGAACCCCTGTACTCACCGTGAAAGGGTGATGTCCTAGGCCTCTAGACGAAGGGGACAACGTACTGCTTACATCCTTAATGCAAAAGCCCGTTCAAAAATCGTTCTTTGAACGGGCTTCGTTCTGGCGGAGCGGACGGGGCTCGAACCCGCGACCCCCGGCGTGACAGGCCGGTATTCTAACCAACTGAACTACCGCTCCAGCTTTCTTACTCACACCTGCAGGACATCGTCACGTTCCTGCATGTGTTGCGACACTTCTACGAAACGCCGCTGAATCTGGCGTCCCCTAGGGGATTCGAACCCCTGTACTCACCGTGAAAGGGTGATGTCCTAGGCCTCTAGACGAAGGGGACAACGTACTGCTTACATCCTTAATACAAAAGCCCGCTCAAAAACGTCTTGAACGGGCTTCGTTCTGGCGGAGCGGACGGGACTCGAACCCGCGACCCCCGGCGTGACAGGCCGGTATTCTAACCGACTGAACTACCGCTCCAGCTTTCTTACCCTCACCTGCAGGACGTCGGTTACGTTCCTGCAGGCGTTGCGACATTTCTACGAAACGCCGCTGAATCTGGCGTCCCCTAGGGGATTCGAACCCCTGTACTCACCGTGAAAGGGTGATGTCCTAGGCCTCTAGACGAAGGGGACAAAATCTTTTCAGATCTGTCTGACTTTCGCTATTCATTTTTCAATCAACAGCGAAGGCCGAAATTCTAACTGCTTTGAATCATTTTGTGAAGCATTTATTACTACCACTGCTTCGCAAATCAACCCAGCTTGTTCTGATGGTGGAGGTAAGCGGGATCGAACCGCTGACCTCTTGCATGCCATGCAAGCGCTCTCCCAGCTGAGCTATACCCCCTTGCAGAACAGAAATGAGATTATATGGAGCTACTTCGAACTTGTAAATACCCTTTTTGCGATTCGAGCGAAATTTTTTGCGAAGCTGCCGCGATGTCACGCACGGGCAGCTTCGCTCGCCGTCGAACCTCAGGCCAGCGCCGCCTCGATGCGCGACACCACGACATCGCGACCGAACAGCACGAGCACCGCATCGATCGACGGCGTATGCGTCGTACCCGCCACCAGCAGGCGCACCGGCATCGCGAGTTGCGGCATCTTCAGCTTGTGCGTGCCGAGCGTCGACTTCAGCGCGGCGGACACGGCCTCCTTCGTCCAGTCGGCCGCCTTCAGCGCAGCAGCGAGATCGGCCAGCGCCGGACGCACCGCATCGGTCACGTGCTGCGCAAGCGCATCGGCTTCCGGTGCCGGCACACGGTAGAACATCGTGGCGCCTTCCGCGATCTCCTTCACCGTCGTCGCACGATCCTTCATCAGACCGACCACCGCTTCGAGCGCAGGGCCCGTCGCGATCGCCGCATCGTCGATACCGAGCGCGGAGAGGAACGGCTTCGCCAGCTCGGCGAGGCGCGCGTTGTCGGCTTCCTTGATGTAATGCGCGTTCAGCCAGCTCAGCTTGCTGTGGTCGTACTGCGCGGGCGACTTGCCGAGATGCTCGAGATCGAACCACTCGACGAACTGCTCGCGCGAGAAGATCTCGGCGTCGCCGTGCGACCAGCCGAGGCGCGCGAGATAGTTGACGACGGCTTCGGGCAGGAAACCCGCGTCGCGGTACGCCATCACGCTCATCGCGCCATGCCGCTTGCTCATCTTCTCGCCCTGCTCGTTCAGCACGGTCGGCAGGTGCGCGTAGACGGGCGGCTCGCCGCCGAGCGCATTCAGGATGTTGATCTGGCGCGGCGTGTTGTTCACGTGGTCGTCGCCACGGATCACGTGCGTGATGCCCATGTCCATGTCGTCCACCACGACGCAGAAGTTGTAGATCGGCGTGCCGTCCGGGCGCGCGATCACGAGGTCGTCGAGTTCCTCGTTCGAGATCTCGACACGCCCCTTCACGGCGTCGTCCCACACGACCGTGCCGGTCAACGGATTGCGGAAGCGCAGCACCGGCTTCACGCCGGCCGGCGGCTCCGGCAGCACCTTGCCGGGCTCCGGACGCCACGTGCCGTCGTAGCGCGGCTTCAGGCCGGCCTCGCGCTGGCGTTCGCGCAGCGCGTCGAGTTCTTCGGCCGACATGTAGCACGGGTACGCGAGGCCCTTCTCGAGCATCTGCGCGAGCACCTCGCGATAGCGGTCCATCCGCTGCATCTGGTAGATCGGGCCTTCGTCGAAATCCAGGCCGAGCCATTGCATCCCTTCGAGGATCGCGTCGACCGCTTCCTGCGACGAGCGCTCGACGTCGGTATCCTCGATGCGCAGCACGAACGTGCCCTTCATCTTGCGGGCGAACGCCCACGGATAGAGCGCGGAGCGGATGTTGCCGAGGTGGATGAAGCCGGTGGGACTCGGCGCGAAGCGGGTACGGACAGGACGGGTCATAAACGGTAACTCGAACGCCTGGGGCGCATGAATGATTCGACGCGGGATCGACGGCGGCAGCCCGGACAGCAACGGGGCCGGCGACGCCCGGAACGGGAAAGAAGCCGGAATTATACTCGCGCCGGACATCGCGCCAAGCGCGCCGCTTGCTTTATGATGTGCGCGCCGCGGCCGCCAGCCGGCGCGGCGCCGGCCGCACGGAACCCCTGCGCGGCCGCTCGGAACCTATCGCCGCCGCGGGCCGTGTAACCCGCCGCCAAGCCGCCGGAGAACCATTCGATGTCGTCCCCTCGCCTGTCGCGCCGCCACTTCACGATCGCCGCCGCGTCCGCCAGCCTCGCCGCCTGCACGTCGTTCGGCGACAAATCCCGCCCCGGCGCTGCGCTGCCGCAGGAAAAGCCCGTGAAGATCGGCATCGCCCTCGGCGGCGGCGCCGCGCGCGGCTTCTCGCACATCGGCGTGCTGAAAGCGCTCGAGGCGCGTGGCATCCCGATCGAGATCGTCGCGGGCACGAGCGCGGGCTCGGTGGTCGGCGCACTCTATGCATCGGGCATGAGCGCACTGCAGATCAACAAGATCGCGCTCGACATGGATCAGGCGGCGATCAGCGACTGGGCGCTGCCGTTCCGCTCGCGCGGGCTGCTGCAAGGCGTCGCGCTGCAGAACTTCCTGAACAAGACACTCAACAACCGGCCGATCGAGAAGATGGCGAAGCCGCTCGGCATCGTCGCGACCGATCTGCAGAACGGCCAGCCGATCCTGTTCCAGCAAGGCAATACGGGGCTCGCCGTGCGCGCATCGTGCAGCGTGCCGTCGGTGTTCGAGCCGGTGAAGATCGGCAACCGCGAGTATGTGGATGGCGGCCTCGTGAGCCCGGTGCCCGCGTCATATGCGCGCAAGATGGGCGCGAGCTTCGTGATCGCGGTCGACATCTCGTCCCGGCCGGACGGCGCGGCAACCAACAACCCGATCGAGATGCTGCTGCAGACCTTCACGATCATGGGCCAGACGATCAAGACCTACGAACTCGACAAGTACGCGGACGTCGTGATCCGCCCGAATCTCAACGCGATGGGCGGCAGCGACTTCAACCAGCGCAACGCGGCGATTCTCGCGGGCGAGGAAGCCGTCGCGCGGATCATGCCGGAACTGCAGCGCAAGCTCGCGGCAGCGCGCGGCGTGGCTGCCGCGTAACCACGCGATGCGCGGGCCGGCGCGCGCCGCCGGCCTGCCAACGGCGAAACGGTTTTCAGCTCACCGTTTGCACCGCCCCAAAACAAAAAACCCTGCCGCCTTTCGGTGACAGGGTTTTTTCGATCCGGCCGGACCGGCCGTCGAACGTCAGTTGTTGCCGTTCGCCGAATCGTCGCCGATCGTCGCGCGCACGCGCTGACGCAGGTCTTCCGGCTTCATCGGGAACTCCGATTCGAGCCGGCGCGCGCCGGTGAAACGCTTTTCCCAGTAGCCGCTGTCGAGATCGTCGACGCGGATGGTGCTGCCCGTCGACGGCGAGTGCACGAACTTGTTGTCGCCGATGTAGATGCCGACGTGCGAGAACGTACGGCGCATCGTGTTGAAGAACACGAGATCGCCCGGCTTGAGGTTGCTCATGCTCACCTTCTCGCCGACGCGGCTCATCTCTTCCGCACGACGCGGCAGCGACATGCCGAGGGTGTCCTGGAACACGTAGCGCACGAAGCCGCTGCAGTCGAGGCCCGAATCCGGCGAGTTGCCGCCCCAGCGATAGCGCACGCCGATCATGTTCAGCGCGCCGACGACCACGTCGCCTGCCTTGCCGGCCATGCCCGCGAGGAACGACTTCGCGCCGCCGCTCGACGGCTGCGCGCTGGTCTGCTGGAGGGAGGAACTCGACGCGTTCTGCGTCGAATTCGTGACATTCTGGTTAAAACTGCTGACTTCGTCGGCGAACGCGCCGGGAGCTGCTGCAAACAGGGCGCCGATGAACAGCCCGGCGATGGTGCGCGCGCATGCCTGGGTCAGGGATCGATGCTGCATTGGTCGATGGAATTTGCTTAAAAATCAGCTGATTGGCGGAAAATTTCGGTCGATACTAGCCAGCGCGTAATCGTTTGTCAAAACAAATTAATAAATACAATCGAGATGGTCAGACCATTGGCCGCCTATCACGCTTTCCAGACCGCTTTCAACAGCTTTTGTGTGTAAGGATGTGACGGTCTGGTGAAGATGTCGGCCACCTCTCCCGACTCGACGACGGCCCCGTCCTGCATCACCGCGACGCGGTGCGCCATCGCCCCGATCACCTCCAGGTCATGGCTGATGAAGACATAGCCGAGGTTGTATTTCTGTTGCAAATTCGCAAGCAGTTTCAGCACCTGCTGCTGGATCGACACGTCGAGCGCGGACGTCGGTTCGTCGAGGATCAGGATGCGCGGCTCCAGCACCAGCGCCCGCGCGATCGCGATCCGCTGGCGCTGCCCGCCCGAGAATTCGTGCGGATAACGGTGCAGCACCGTGCGGTCGAGGCCGACTTCGCGCAGCACCGCCAGCGACTTCGCACGCCGCGCGTCGGGCGTCATGTCCGGGCGATGCAGCTCGAGCCCCTCGCCGACGATCCGCTCGATCGTGTGACGCGGTGAAAGTGAACTGAACGGATCCTGAAAGACGACCTGCATGTTCGAGCGCAGCGCGGTCTGTTCGCGGCCGCGATAGGTCGACAGCGCGCGCCCCTGGAATTCGATCGTGCCGCCGGCCGTCTTCTGCAGGCCGAGCAGCGCCATCGCGAGCGTCGACTTCCCGGACCCCGATTCGCCGACGATGCCGAGCGTCTCGCCCTGCCGCACCGACACCGACACGTCCGCGACGGCCGTCACCGGCACCGAGCCGAACCAGCCCGCGATGCCCGGCCGCTTGCGCGCGAACTGCACGCTCACGTGCTGCGCGTCGAGCACGACGGGCGCGATCGGCATCACCGGGGTGACCGCGCGTTGCGGCCGGCTGTTCAGCAGCCGCTGCGTGTACGGATGCTCGGGTTCCGCGAAGATCCGCTCGACGGGCCCGCTCTCGACGAGCCGGCCGTGCTCCATCACCGCGACGCGATCCGCGAAGTGCCGCACGAGATTCAGGTCGTGCGTGATCAGCAGGATCGCCATCCCGCGCTTCTCCGCTTCCTCGCGCTGCAGTTCGAGCAGCAGATCGACGATCTGCGCGCGGATCGTCACGTCGAGCGCGGTGGTCGGCTCGTCGGCCAGCAACAGGCGCGGCCGGCAGGCGAGCGCCATCGCGATCATCGCGCGCTGGCGCTGGCCGCCCGACAACTGGTGCGGATAGCTGTCGACGCGCCTCTCCGGCTCCGCGATGCCCGTGCGCGCAAGCAATGCGATCGCGCGCTTGCGCGCCTCGACCGCCGACACGCCGTCGTGCAGCACGATCGTCTCGCCGATCTGCACGCCGATCGTATACAGCGGGTTGAGCGCGGTCATCGGCTCCTGGAAGATCATCGCGATGTCCGAGCCGCGCAGCCCGCGCATCTCGCGCTCGCTCTTGCCGACGAGGTCCTGTCCGGCGAAGCGGATCGCGCCGCACACGTCGGCGTCGCGCAGCAGCCGCAGGATCGACAGCGCGGTCACGCTCTTGCCCGAGCCCGACTCGCCGACCAGCGCGACGCGCTCGCCGCGACCGATCGCGAGCGTCACGTCGTCCACCGCGACCGTGTCGCCGAAGCGCACGTTCAGATGCTCGAGCGCCAGCAGCGGCTCGTGCTGCGTCGATACGACCGGTTCGCTCATCGCTGGCCTCCCGCCTCGCGCACCGAATCGGCGATCCGCGTATCGAGTGCGTTGCGCAGCGCATCGCCCATGAAGGTCAGCAGCAGCAGCGTCGCGACCAGCACGCCGAAGGTCGACAGCGAGATCCACCACGCGTCGAGGTTGCCCTTGCCCTGCGCGAGCAGCTCGCCGAGGCTCGGGGTCGGCGGCGGCACGCCGAGCCCGAGGAAATCGAGGCTCGTGAGCGCGAGGATCGAGCCGCTCATCCGGAACGGCAGGAACGTGATCACCGGCGTGAGACTGTTCGGCAGCACGTGGCGCCCGATGATCTGCCAGTTCGTGAGGCCCATCGCGCGCGCCGCGCGCACGTAGTCCTGCGTGCGGTTGCGCAGGAATTCCGCGCGCACGTAGTCGGCGAGCCCGATCCAGCCGAACAGCGACAGCAGCACGATCAGCAGCAGGAAGCTCGGTTCGAAGATCGACGCGAAGATGATCAGCAGGTACAGCTCGGGCAGCGAACTCCAGATCTCGATCAGCCGCTGCCCGACGATGTCGATGCGCCCGCCGAAGAAGCCCTGCACGGCGCCCGCGGCAATCCCGAGCAGCGTACCGATCACGGTCAGGATCAGCCCGAACTCGACCGACACGCGGAACCCGTACACGAGCCGCGCGAGCAGGTCGCGCCCCTGCGCGTCGGTGCCGAGCCAGTTCGCGCGCGACGGCGGCGCGGGGTTCGGCACGTTCGAGAAGTAGTTCAGCGTGTCGTAGTTGTAACGGTTCGGCGGGTAGACGACGAAGTTGCCGGGCGCCTCGAGCCGCTTGCGCACGTATGGATCGAGATAGTCGGCCGGCGTCGGGAAATCGCCGCCGAAGGTCGTCTCCGGATACGCGTGGAACAGCGGGAAATAGTACTGGCCGTCGTAACGCACGACGAGCGGCTTGTCGTTCGACCACAGCGGCGCCGCCACGCTCGCGGCGAACGCGACGAAGAAGATCACGAAGCTCCAGTAGCCGAGGCGCTGCTGCCTGAAGCGCTGCCATACGCGGCGCGCGGGCGACGGCGACACGCGGGCGCGCGCCGCATCGATGCGGGATGACACGACAGCCCGGTTCATCGCTCACCTCGCCCGGTGACGCCGGGCATGCAGACGGACGGTTTCATGTCAGCGCTCCAGGGTGTCGAATTGAATGCGCGGATCGACCCACACATAGCAGAGATCGGAGATCAGCTTGGTCGCGAGCCCGATCAGCGTGAACAGGTACAGCGTGCCGAGCACGACCGGATAGTCGCGCCGCACGACCGACTCGTACGACAGCAGCCCGAGGCCGTCGAGCGAGAACAGCGTCTCGATCAGCAGGCTGCCGGTGAAGAACGCACCGATGAACGCGGCCGGAAAGCCGACGATCAGCGGCAGCATCGCGTTGCGGAACACGTGCTTCCACAGCACGTTGCGCTCGGAGAGCCCCTTCGCACGCGCGGTCAGCACGTATTGCCGGCGGATCTGGTCGAGGAACGCATTCTTCGTGAGCATCGTGACGACCGCGAAGCTGCCGACGACCGACGCCGTGATCGGCAGCGCGATGTGCCACAGGTAGTCGAGCACCTTGCCGACGAGCGACAGCTGCGCGAAGTTGTCCGACGTGAGCCCGCGCAGCGGGAACAGCTGCCAGAACGAGCCGCCGCCGAACAGCACGAGCAGCAGCACGCCGAGCACGAAGCCCGGAATCGCATAGCCGACGAGCACGACGAGGCTCGTCGCGACGTCGAACGGCGAACCGTTGCGCACCGCCTTCGCGATGCCGAGCGGCACCGATATCAGGTACGTGAGGAAGAACGTCCACAGTCCGATGCTGATCGACACGGGCAGCTTCTGCACGACCAGCGACCACACGCTCTGGTGGCGGAAATAGCTGTCGCCGAGATCGAAGCGCGCGAAGCGCTTGAGCATCAGCCAGTAGCGTTCGAGCGGCGGTTTGTCGAAGCCGTACAGCGCCTTGAGCTGCGCGAGCTGCTGCGCGTCGACGCCGGTATGCGCCCGCAACCCGAACGGCACCGCGCCCTGCTCCGTCGCGCCCTTGCGCAATTCCTGCACGGCCTGTTCGACGGGGCCGCCCGGCACGAACTGGATCACCGCGAACGTGAGGGTCAGCACGCCGATGAGCGTCGGGATCATCAGCAGCAGGCGTTTGAGGATGTAGCTCCACATAGGGCGTCGACTCGCGATCGGTAGGCGGGGTTGGACGTCAGGGCGGCGTGGGTCAGTGATCGGGCTTCGCCCACCAGGTCGACACGACCCAGCCCTCGGCCGAATAGTACAGCGGCAGCGTCTGCGGATAGGCAAGCGTGTGCTTGTACGCGACCCGGTGCGTCGTGCTGTACCACTGCGGGACCGCGTAGTAGCCGTGCATCAGCACGCGGTCGAGCGCGTGCGTCGCATCGAGCAGGTCTTCGCGCGTCTGGGCGGTACCGAGCGCGTGCAGCAGCGCGTCGACGGCCGGCGACTTCAGCCCGATGAAGTTGTCGGAGCCCGGCTCGTCGGCGAACTTGCTCGCGTAACGCGAGTATTGCTCGGCGCCCGGCACCTGCACGCCCGGCAAGCGGATCGTCGTCATGTCGTAGTCGAACGCGTCGAGGCGCTTTTGCAGCAGCGCGTAATCGGCCGTCCGAAAACGTGCGTCGATGCCGAGCTTCGCCAGGTTGCGCTGGTACGCCGCCACGATCCCTTCCATCGCCGCGCCGGAATCGTCGAGGATCTCGAACGTGAACGGCTCGCCTTTCGCGTTGCGCAGCGCGCCGTCGCGATAGGTCCAGCCGGCCTGCGCGAGCAGCGCGCGCGCCTTCAGCAGGTTCGCGCGCAGCGAGCCCGGCGGATTCGTGTTCGGCTGCGTGACCATCGGACCGAACACGGCCGGGTCGAGCTGCGCGCGCAGCGGCTCCAGCAGCTTCAGCTCGCCGGGGCCGGGCGTGCCGGTCGCCTGCAGGTCGGTGTCGGCGAAGTAGCTGTTCATACGCGTGTAGCCGCTATAGAACAGCTGGCGGTTCAGCCATTCGAAGTCGAACGCGAGATCGAGCGCCTGGCGCACGCGCACGTCGCGAAACAGCGGCCGGCGCAGGTTCATGAAGAAGCCCTGCATGCCGGCGCCGTTGTGCTGGCGGAATTCACGCTTGATGAGCTCGCCGTTGTCGAAACGCTTGCCGACGTCGCGGCGCGTCCAGTTGCGCGCGATGTACTCGACGAGCACGTCGTATTCGCCGGCCTTGAACGCCTCGAGCCGCGCGACGCCGTCGCCGTACAGCTTGTAGACGATCCGCTCGAAGTTGTTGGTGCCCACCCGCACCGGCAGCTCGGCGCCCCAGTACGTCGGATTGCGCCGGTAAGTGATCGTCCGGCCGTTGTCGTAATGGTCGATCAGGTACGGACCGCTGCCGATCGGCTGCTCGAACGCGAGCTGGTCGAACGGGATGCGCGAGCCGTCCGCGCGCAATCCCCACTTGCGCGAAAACACCAGCATGCCGCCGGCGATCAGCGGCAATTCGCGGTTCGTACTGCGGAACTCGAAGCGCACGGTGGCCGGATCGACGACCACGGCCTTCACGATCTCCGCGAAATAGGCGCCGAACTGCGGCGCGGCCTGCTTGCTCTTCAGCGTGTCGAACGAGAATTTGACGTCATCGGCGGTGACGCGGTCGCCGTTCGAGAAGCGCGCGCGCGGATTCAGGTGGAACGTGACCGAACGGCGGTCCGGTGCGATGTCGATGTCGTCGGCGAGCAACCCGTACGCGGACGCCGGCTCGTCCGAGCTGCCGGTCGCGAGGCTCTCGAACAGCATGTCGATGCCCGGCGCGACATTGCCGCGCATCGTGAACGGGTTGAACTTGTCGAACGACGTCAGCCGGTTCGGGTTCGCGAGCACCAGCGTGCCGCCCTTCGGCGCATCGGGGTTGACGTAGTCGAAATGCCTGAAGCCCGGCGGATACTTCGGCTCACCGTACTGCGCAATGGCGTAGACCGCGTGCGCAGCGGTCGCGGCCAGCACCGCTTGCAGCACGAACACCACGGCCGTGCGGCCGGCAGTTCGTATCGCACGGCGGACGCGCGCGGCGGCGGCCCGGGGCGAACCCTTCGTCATAGAGGCCCTGTCGGTCGAATGAGGGTAGTAACGAGAGACGATTCTACCCATTCAAGCCGGCGAGCCAAAAGAAAACCGCCACGCGGGCGGTTTCTTCACGAGCGGATCGGGGGCGCGCGTCATGCGGGCGCGCCCTGCCGATCAGCGCCAGCCGTTGTGGCGGCCGTTGTCCCAGTGGCCGCGATCGCCACGATCGCCCCAGCCGCGGCCGTGACGGCGGTACCACTCGTCACGGCCCCAGTAGCGACGGCCGTCCCAGTAGCGGTCGCCGTGCCAGCCGATCACGATGGTCGGCCCAGGTGCGTACACCGGAGCGGGCGCGTAGACCGGCGCAGGCTGATAGACGACCGGCGGCGGAGGCGGCGGCGCATACACGGGTGCGGGCGCGACGTAGACCGGCGCCGGAACGCCGAGATTGATCCCGACATTGACTCCCGCCATTGCTGCGCCCGACACGAGCAAGGCCGTCATACCGGTCAAGAGCGAGGCAACACGCAAGGTCTTCATGGATTCCTCTTCTGGTTGTTTCATGTGTGATTCGACTATAACGGCAAGCGCCGTCTCCGCATATTTCCACTTTGTAAGAACTGATGCGCGGCATCGCAACGGGAAGCTCGCGCTAACGTCTTGTAACAATCGGTGCCCGTCCGGCCCCTCACGCACCATTCCTAAAACATCTTTCATCCTGCCCCGCGCCCCACGTTAAGCGGCGCCACGCACACTGCGCGAGCCGAACCGGGCTCCCGCCGCGCTTCGGCACTTCGCTGACAGGCCGGCGCCCCGCGCCGGCGGAGACCTCGCCGATGCTGAAACTCGTCCGACTCGCGCTCGCGCGCCCCTACACGTTCATCGTCCTCGCGCTGCTGATCCTGATCGCGGGGCCGCTCGCGGCGCTGCGCACGCCGACCGACATCTTCCCCGACATCCGGATTCCGGTCATCAGCGTGGTGTGGAACTACGCGGGCCTGCAACCGGCCGACATGGCCGGACGCATCGTCACCTACTACGAGCGCACGCTCGGCACGACGGTCAACGACGTTGCGCACATCGAGTCGCAATCGTTCCGCAGCTTCGGGATCGTCAAGATCTTCTTCCAGCCGAGCGTCGACATCCGCACCGCGACCGCGCAGGTCACGTCGATCTCGCAGACCGTGCTCAAGCAGATGCCGCCGGGCACCACGCCGCCGCAGATCCTCAACTACAACGCGTCGACGGTGCCCGTGCTGCAGCTGGCGCTGACGAGCGACACGCTGAACGAACAGCAGCTCGGCGACTATGCGACCAACGTGATCCGGCCTCAGCTGCTGTCGGTCGCGGGTGTCGCGATTCCGTCGCCGTACGGCGGCAAGGTGCGCCAGGTGCAGATCGATCTCGATCCGCAGGCGCTGCAGGCCAAGGGGCTGTCCGCGCAGGATGTCGCGACCGCGCTGGCGCAGCAGAACCAGATCATCCCGGCCGGCACGCAGAAGATCGGCGGCTTCGAGTACAACATCCGGCTCAACGACAGCCCGCTGACCATCGACCAGCTCAATGCGCTGCCGATCCGGAGCGTGAACGGCGCGGTGATCTTCATGCGCGACGTCGCGCACGTCCGCGACGGTTATCCGCCGCAGGGCAACATCGTGCGCGTCGACGGCCGGCGCGCGGTGCTGATGAGCGTACTGAAAAGCGGCTCGGCGTCGACGCTCGACATCATCTCGGGCGTCAAGGCGCAGTTGCCGCGCATCGAGGCGACCCTGCCGCCGTCGCTCAGGCTCGTCGTGATGGGCGACCAGTCCGTGTTCGTCAAGGGCGCCGTCAGCGGCGTGGCGCGCGAAGGCCTGATCGCCGCCGCGCTCACGTCCGCGATGATCCTGCTGTTTCTCGGCAGCTGGCGCTCGACGCTGATCATCGCCGCGTCCATTCCGCTCGCGGTGCTGGCCGCGATCGCGGCGCTCGCGGCCGCGGGCGAGACGCTCAACGTCATGACGCTCGGCGGGCTCGCGCTCGCGGTCGGCATACTCGTCGACGATGCCACCGTCACGATCGAGAACGTGAACTGGCACCTCGAACAGGGCAAGGCGGTGCGCGATGCGATCCTCGACGGCGCGTCGCAGATCGTCGCGCCGGCCTTCGTGTCGCTGCTGTGCATCTGCATCGTGTTCGTGCCGATGCTGCTGCTCGATGGCGTGGCCCGCTTCCTGTTCGTGCCGATGGCCGAAGCCGTGATCTTCGCGATGATCGCGTCGTTCGTGCTGTCGCGCACGTTCGTGCCGATGATGGCCCGCTATCTGTTGAAACCGCATGCCGCGCATCCGGCGGCCGCACTCGCGCCGCACGGCGCACCCTTCCCGCCGCCACGCGCGCGCAATCCGCTCGTCGCGTTCCAGCAGGGGTTCGAGCGCCGCTTCGCCGCACTGCGCACCGGCTACCGCGTCGTGCTCGGCCTCGCACTCGTCCACCGCGCACGTTTCGTCGCGCTGTTCCTCGCGGCGGTGGCCGTGTCGTTCGTGCTGGTGCCGTGGCTCGGCCGCAATTTCTTCCCGTCGGTCGACGCGGGCGAAATCGCGATTCACGTGCGCGCACCGATCGGCACGCGCATCGAGGAGACGGCCGCGCTGTTCGACCACGTCGAGCAGAGGGTGCGCGGCGTCGTGCCGCCGCACGCGATCGCGAGCATCGTCGACAACATGGGGCTGCCGAACAGCGGGATCAACCTCACGTACAGCAACAGCGGCACGATCGGCCCGCAGGACGGCGATATCCTCGTGTCGCTCACGGGCGACCACGCGCCGACCGCCGACTACGTCAAGCAGTTGCGTACGCTGCTGCCGCGCGCGTTTCCGGGCGTGACGTTCTCGTTCCTGCCCGCCGACATCGTGAGCCAGATCCTCAACTTCGGCGCGCCCGCGCCGATCGACGTGCAGGTAACCGGCCCCGATCGCGCCGCCAACCGCGCCTATGCGACCGAGCTGTTGCGGCGCATCCGCAGCGTGCCGGGAGTGGCCGACGCCCGCGTGCAGCAGGCATCGACCTATCCGCAATTCACCGTATCGGTCGACCGTACGCGTGCCGCGCAACTCGGCATCACCGAGCAGGATGTCACCAATGCCGTGGTCGCCAGCCTGTCCGGCACGAGCCAGGTATCGCCGACCTACTGGCTCGATCCGCACAACGGCGTGTCGTATCCGATCGTCGCGCAGACGCCCCAGTACCGGATGACGTCGCTGTCGGACCTGCGCGCGCTGCCCGTCACGGGCCGCTCGGGCGCGCCGCAACTGCTCGGCGGCCTCGCGACGATCGTGCGCGGACAGACCGACGCAGTGGTGTCGCACTACGACATCGCCCCGCTGTACGACATCTTCGCGACGACGCAGGATCGCGATCTCGGCGCGGTCAGCGCCGACATCGAACGCGTGCTGCGCGCGAGCGCGGCCGGCTTGCCCAAGGGATCGCGCGTGACCGTGCGCGGCCAGGTACAGACGATGAACGGCGCATTCGGCGGGCTGCTCGCGGGCCTCGCCGGCGCGGTCCTGCTGATCTACCTGCTGATCGTCGTCAACTTCCATTCGTGGCGCGACGCATTCGTGATCGTGAGCGGCCTGCCCGCGGCACTCGCCGGCATCGTCTGGATGCTGTTCGTCACGCGCACGCCGCTGTCGGTGCCGGCCTTGACGGGCGCGATCCTGTGCATGGGGGTCGCGACCGCGAACAGCATCCTCGTCGTGACTTTCGCGCGCGAACGGCTCGCGCACACCGCCGATGCGGCGGTCGCCGCGCTCGAGGCCGGCTTCACGCGCTTTCGGCCTGTGATGATGACCGCACTCGCGATGATCATCGGCATGGCGCCGATGGCCCTCGGTCTCGGCGACGGCGGCGAGCAGAACGCGCCGCTCGGCCGTGCGGTCATCGGCGGCCTGCTGTGCGCGACCGTCGCCACGCTCGTGTTCGTGCCCGTCGTGTTCAGTCTCGTCCACCGGCGCGATCGCGCGCCCCGTTCCGAATCCCTGCCCCTCACTCCGGGAGAACAGCATGTCCACTGAATTCGACGTCCGCCCCCCTGGCACGCCGCGCCATCTGAAACCGCTCGCGATCGCGGGCGCCATCGCCGCGCTCGCCGTCGCGGCGGCCGGCCTCGTCGCCCGCATGCACGATGCGCACGCAGTCGCCGCCTGGACCGTGCAACAGGCCATCCCGACCGTCGCGACGGTTGCGCCGCAGCCGGCCGCGGCCGACGCGCTGGTGCTGCCCGGCCGGCTCGACGCGTACGTCGACGCGCCGATCTACGCGCGCGTGCCCGGCTACCTGCACGCGTGGTACGCCGACATCGGCGCGCATGTGAAAGCCGGCCAGTTGCTCGCGTCGATCGACACGCCCGATCTCGACCAGCAGTTGCAGCAGGCACGTGCCGACTTGGAGAGCGCGACCGCGAACGAACGGCTTGCGGCCGTCACGGCCGCCCGCTGGACCGAGATGCTCGCGCAGGATTCCGTCTCGCAGCAGGAGGCCGACGAGAAACGCAGCGACCTCGACGCGAAACGCGCGGCCGTCGCGGCGAGCACCGCCAATGTACGGCGGCTGGAAGCGCTCGAATCGTTCAAGCGGCTCACCGCACCGTTCGACGGCATCGTGACGGCCCGCAAGACCGATGTCGGCGCACTGATCGACGCCGGCAGCGGCAACGGCGCCGAGCTCTTCACCGTCTCGGACGCGCGGCGGCTGCGGCTGTACGTCCACGTGCCGCAAGACGACGCGGCCGCGATCCGCGCAGGCATGCGTGTCGCGCTGACCGTGCCCGAGCGGCCCGGCATGACGTTCGACGCCACGCTCGCCGATTCCGCCCAATCGATCGATCCGGGTTCCGGCACGCTGCTCGCGCAGTTCTCGATCGCCAACCCGGCAGGCACGCTGTTCCCGGGCGAGTACGCGCAGGTGCGGATCGCGATGCCCGGCGCCGCGCATGCGCTGTCGATTCCGGCCAGCACGCTGATCTTCCGCCACGACGGGTTGCAAGTCGCCGTGCTCGATGCCACCGGGCATGCGCGGCTGCGCAACGTATCGATCGCGACCGATCTCGGCACGCGCGTCGAGATCGCATCGGGGCTCGCGGCCGCCGACCGCGTGATCGACAATCCACCCGATTCGCTCGCGGATGGCGACCCCGTGCGTATCGCCGGCACCGCGGCGACGGAGCGTGCGCATGGCTGACCGTCTGCTCGCTGTGTGGCTGGGCAGCATCGCACTGCTCGCCGGCTGCTCGTTGGCACCGGCCTATCGCGCGCCGGCCGTTCCGGTACCGACCGCGTTTCGCGAAACGGGCGCGTGGGTCGATGCCGTACCAGCCGATCGCCTGCCGCGTGACGGCTGGTGGCGCGTGTACGGCGACGCGACACTCGACCGGCTCGAACCGCTCGTCGCGCGCGCGAATCCCGACCTGGCCGCCGCCGTCGCGCGGCACGATGAAGCCGCCGCGCTGTTCGACGAGGCGCATGCGGCATTGCTGCCGACCGTGGGGATCGATGCCGAGACCGACCGCGACCGTCAGTCCGCGCGCCGGCCGCTGCGCGGCAGCGGTCAGCCGGATACCTATGAGTCGAACACGCTCGAAGCGGGGTTCGGCTACGACGTCGATCTGTGGGGCAAGGTCCGCAACGCGGTCGCGGCCGGCCGTGACGACGCGCAGGCGACCGACGACGATCTCGCGTCGGTCCGGCTCAGCCTGCAGGCCGGCGTCGCCAGCACCTACTTCGACCTTGCGGGGCTCGACCGTGAAGCGGACACGCTCGCGCAAACGATCGACACATACCGCCGTGCGTGGCAACTGACGGTCAGCCGCCATCGCGGCGGCCTCGCATCGGGACTCGACGTCTCGCGTGCGCAAACGCAACTCGCGCTCGCCCAGGCACGTGCGTCCGACATCGCCGCGCGTCGCGCGCTCGACGAGCATGCGATCGCGGCACTCGTCGGGGAATCCGCGTCGACGTTCTCGCTGCCGCCCGTTGCTGCGCTGCCGGGCGTGCCGTCGATTCCGACGGGACTCGCGTCGACCCTGCTCGAACGCAGGCCTGACGTCGCCGCCGCCGAACGCCGCGTCGCGGCCGCGAACGCGCGGATCGGCGTCGCACGCGCCGCGTACTTTCCCGACCTGTCGCTCGGCCTCGACGCCGGGTTCCAGAGCGATACGTTTTCGCCCTGGCTCGCGGCGCCCAACGAGATCTGGTCGATCGGGCCGCGTCTCGCGATGACGCTGTTCGACGGGGGCCGGCGTGCCGCCGGCGTACGCAATGCGCGCGCGCAGTTCGACGAACAGGGCGCGCGCTACCGCGCGGTCGTGCTGCAGGCGTTCCGCGACGTCGAGGACGATCTTGCCCGGTTGCACCGCCTCGGCGACGAATCGGACCAGGACGACGCGGCACTCATCGCGGCGCGGCATTCGCTTGCGCTGGCGATGTCGCGCTATCGCGACGGCGCGGTCAGCTATCTCGACGTGGTCACCGCGCAGACGACCGAACTCGATACGCAGATCGCGGCGCTCGACGTCGACGCCCGACGCCTGCAGGCATCCGTCGGGCTCGTGCGCGCGCTCGGCGGCGGCTGGCACGACGCGCGTTCATGAACGTTTCTTCAGCGGCGCGCCCGGTGCCCGCACGGACGCGCCCGATAACGTGTTTCAGGCCGGCATCGCATCCGCGACACTGGCCTCCGACCTTCGACAAGGATCACGCCATGAAGACATTGATGTTCGCCACCCTGCTCTCCGCCCTGTGTGTCGCGTTGCCCGGCCGGGCCAGCGCAACGCAGCCCGACGCCGCGACTGCACCGCGGACGTTCGCCGCAACCGCGTCCGCAGCGTTGTCGTCGCAACCGGCATGGAACGCACGGCCGGCCACGCCGCTGACACGCGCGCAGGTGTATCGCCAGCTCGTCCGCGCCGAACACGACGGCCAGCTCGCGCAGCTCAACCGCGAACTCTATTCGCACTGACCGCACGCAATCGAGCCTGCCGCGCGACGCGCGGCATGCGCACCCTCCACCAGCCCGGCGCGATCCCGCATCGTCATCCGCCCGCGTCGAACCTGAACCCGAATCGCGCGACCGTTTCGATGCGCGCGGAAAACGCGTGTGCGGCCAGCTTGCGCCGCAATCGCACGACCAGCGCATTGACCGTCTCGGGTTCGACGTCGGCATCGCCCCATGCATAACGCAGCACGGCGTCGCGTCCGACCGGCCGCCCCGCTTCCCGCAGCAGGCATTCGACGAGACGGAATTCCCGCGTGCTGAGCGCCAGCCTGCGGCCATGCTCCTCGAGTGCGCGCGTGGCCGTGTCGAGCCGGACCGGCTCGCGCATCCCGATTACGCCAGTTCGGCGCCACAGCGCGCGCAACCGCTCGTGCAGCTCCACGAACGAACAGGGATGGGCAAGACACACATCGCAGCCGGCCAGCAACATCCGCGCGCGCTGCGCAGGTGTCGTGCCGGCGACGATCGCGGCAAGCGTCGCGCCGCCGGCCGATGCGGCGAGTCGCGGCAATGCCTCGAGCATCATCGGGGCGGCGGCCGTGTCGGGCGCAACGATCACGATGGCATCGAACCGGTCCTGCTCAGCCACGAAGCAGCCGTCGCGCCATTCGTCGACGCGCTCGACGCCATGCGTGCTCTCGCGAAATGCCTTGTCGAGCCGCGCGGCCTCCGGGTTCGACGGAGAAATCAGCAGAATGCGCATCGTTCGTACCCCGACGCCGTCATGCGAGCGAGCGCGGCCAGCATTCGACCGTGATCGCCGCACCGGCCAGCGGCGCATCGCCGATCTCCAGCGCAAAGCCGTGCACGCGCATCACCGCCGAGACGATGCTCAGGCCGAGCCCCGAGCCGCTCACATGGCGCGTGCGCTCGCCCCGATAGAAACGCTCGAGCACTGCGTCGCGTTCGCCGGGCGGGATGCCGGGCCCGGTGTCCTCGATCCGCACGAGCGGCCCGCTCGGCGTTGAATGGAGCGCGACGCGCACGCGGCCGCCCGGCGGCGTGAACTTGATCGCGTTGTCCGCGAGATTGCTGAATGCCTCGAACAGCAACGCGCGATCGCCGTGGATGCGGTCGACCGATGTCGCGGCGAGTTCGAACGACACGTCGACGGCTTCGGCCAGCGGTTCATAAAGCTCGCAAACGTCGCGTAGCAAGGCCGCGACGTCGACCGCGGCAAAGCCTCCGCGCCGGCTCAACGTGCCGATCTCGGAGATGCGCAGCATCGCGCGAAAACGCTCGAGCAGGCGGTCGGTCTCGTCGCGCGCCGACGCGAGCAATGCCGACGACGCGGGATCATCCGCGCAAAACGGCTGCTCCGCGAGCCGGGCCAGCATCGTATGCACGCGTGCGAGCGGCGTGCGCAGATCGTGCGCGATGCCGTCGCAGGTATGACGTACCTCGCCCATCAGCCGCTCGACTTCGTCGAGCATGTGGTTCACGAGATGCGCGAGCAGGTCGAGTTCGTCGTAGCGCCCGACCGGCAGCCGCTTGCCGAGATCGCCCTCGGCGATCTGCCGCGTGACGCGCCGGATCGCGGCGACGCGGCGCATCTGCCGCATGCCGAGCATGCTGCCGCCCGCGATGCCCGCGATCAGGATCATCACGCCGCCGATCACGAGCCCGCGGATCGCGACATCGCGGATCTGGATGAAATGCGACAGGTCGCGTGCCACCACCAGTGTCATCCCGTTGTCGCGGCGTACCGCCATCGCGCGCGTGATCGGCGCGGGCTGGCCGTCGAGCGGCGCAAGCGTGCGGTTCAGCGTGCGTCCGTGGCGATCCGTGCGCAGCACAGGCAGCGTCGCGATGTCGCCGGCCACGCGGCGCCCGTTCGTGTCGAACAGCCCGTAGAAACTGGTATGCATGTGCTCGTGCTCGAGCCGCCGGTGGATCGCGAGCGGCAGCTCGGCATCGGGAATCGAATCGAAATAGATCAGTTGCCACGCGAGCACCTCGTCGGTGTCGCGCGCCATCGTGTGCGTCGCGGCCACGCTGATCACGCCCGCGAGCACGAGCAGCGAAACCGAGAAGATCGCCGCATACGCGCACAGCCACCGGAACGTCGTCGTGTGCCAGCGGCGCGTGAAGTTCGCCGCGCGAGCCGCATCCATCCGCGCCTCCGTCATGCGAGCATGTAGCCCGAGCCGCGTACCGTCTGGATCATCGGGGTCGCGCCGGGCGGGTCGATCTTCTTGCGCAACCGGCCCATGTGGACGTCGATCAGGTTGGTGCCGGGATCGAAGTGATAGCCCCACACGGTCTCGAACAGCATCGTGCGCGTGATCGTCTGCCCCGCATTGCGCATCATGAATTCGAGCACGCGGAACTCGGTCGGCAGCAGCGGAATCTCGTCGGCCCCGCGACGCGCGCAGCGCGAAATGAGATCGAGTTCGAGCGGGCCGACCTTCAACAGCGTCTGCTGCGGCACGCCCGACGCCTGCCGGCGACGCAGCAGCACCTCGATGCGGGCGCTCAGCTCGCCGGAATCGAACGGCTTCGTCAGGTAATCGTCGCCACCCGCGCGCAGCCCGCGGATGCGCTCGTCGACATCCCCGAGCGCGCTCAGCATCAGCACCGGCGTATCGATGCCGACCGTGCGCATCGCGGTCAGGATCGCGAGGCCGTCCGCGCCCGGCAGCATCCGGTCGAGCGTGATCGCGTCGTACGACGCGCTCATCGCGCGCAGCATGCCTTCGCGGCCGTTGTCGATCCAGTCGACCTCGAACCCGCGCGCGGTCAGTTCGCCGACGATTTCGTTCGCGGTCACCGCATCATCCTCGACCGTCAGTACTCGCATGGTTGCCCTCGCAATGAACATCATGACGGGCGCACGCGAGGCGCCCGCGACTATCGTAGACGCCCCGATCGCCGTCCGGCGTTACATGAAAAATGCTTCATCCGGTGCGGAGGCGCACGCGTGAAACATGTTTCATCCGTGCGTCGCCCGCCCCGTCGTGCGCGCCGCCTACGCTGGCGTCATGCGGCATCGGGCCGCGCAACCAGGAGCTACCGGATGAAACTGTCGACTACCGTCGCCTGCATGCTGCTCGCATGCGCCAGCACCGCCGCGTTCGCGGCACCGCACCTGACGCCGCAGGAATGCAACGCGTATCCGTTCGTCCACACCGGCCACGGCGTCACGCATGCGGACCTCGTGCGCGAGCTGACCGAGCTCGAACAGGTCGGCTACGAGCCAGCGCATGCGAGCCCGTATTACCCCGACGATCTTGATGGTGCGAAAGATCGACTCGCCGCCGAGTACCGCGCCGACTGCACGCATGCGCTGACGGCGGACGCGGGCGCACGGCACTGATTTCGCTGCCCGGCGCAACACGGCCGGGAAAAACAAAAGGCGGCACTCGCGTGCCGCCTTTTGTTCGTGAACGCGCATGGATATCGATCGCTGCGCTTTGCTGCCGCTCAGCGCGACATCATGTTCATGCTGACGTTGTGCATCACCCACAGCGTGCCGACGATCAGGATCGCCGCGGTCAGCACCGTATAGCTGAACGCCATCACGTTCCAGCGCTGGCCCGACGAGCCGTTCATGTGCAGGAAGTACACGAGGTGCACGACGATCTGCACGAACGCGAGCACGGCCAGCGCGACCAGCGACGCGTGCGGCGACAGCACGCCGCCCATCACGAGGCCGAACGACGCGGCCGTGAGCAGCACCGACAGGATGAAACCGGCGACGTAGCCGCCGACACTGCCGTGCCCTTCTTCGAGTTGAGACGAATGCGAATGGGCCATTTAGATCACGCTCGCGAGATAGACAAAGGAAAACACGCAGATCCACACGATGTCGAGGAAGTGCCAGAAGAGGCTCAGGCACGTCAGGCGTCGCAGGTCGCGATCGGTCAGGTCGCCGCCGCGGAACACGATCTGCCCGGCGAGCACGATCATCCACAGCAGGCCGGCCGTCACGTGCAGCCCGTGCGTGCCGACCAGCGTGAAGAACGCCGACAGGAACGCGCTGCGCTGCGGGCCTGCGCCCTCCGCGATCAGGTGCGAGAACTCGCGCAGTTCCATCACGAGAAACGCCGCGCCGAGCACGAACGTCACCGCGAGCCACGCGAGCAGCGCGCCGCGCCGCTGCTTGTACGCAGCGAGCATCGCGAAACCGTACGTGATGCTCGACAGCAGCAGCGCGGCGGTTTCCACCGCGACGCCCGGAATGTCGAACAGCTCTTTCGCGGTCTGCCCGCCCGCGTACTGCTGGCCGAGCACCGCGAACGTCGCGAACAGCGCCGCGAAGATCACGCAGTCGGTCATCAGGTACAGCCAGAACCCGAACACCGAATGCGACGGCGGATGGTCGTCGTGCTCGAGCAGGGTTGCGCTCAAGGTTTTCTGCAACATCAGTTGGCCTCCAGTTCCACGTCGTCGACGCGCGCAGCCACGCGCTTCGTCGGCTGCTTGTCTTCGATCTTCCGCACCGTCGACGCGGGGATGTAATAGCCGTCGTTGTCACGCGAGCTGTAGATCACGAGCGTCGCGACGATCCCGACGAGCCCGCCGATCGCCATCCACCAGATGTGCCACACCAGCGCGAAGCCGAGCACCAGGCTGAAGATCGCGACGACGAGGCCCGCGCAGGTATTCGACGGCATGTGGATGTCGCGAATCGCTGCCGGGTTCGGCCGGCCTTCGCCGTGTGCCTTCATGTCCGCATACGCGTCGAGCGTGCGCACGTGCGGGATCACCGCGAAGTTGTAGTCGGCCGGCGGCGACGAGGTCGCCCACTCCAGCGTGCGGCCGCCCCACGGATCGCCCGTCGTGTCGCGATACTCGGGCAGGTTGCGGTTGCGGATGCTGACCACCAGTTGCAGCAGCTGGCATGCAATGCCGATCGCGATCAGCACGGCGCCGAATGCGGCGACCAGCAGCCACGGATGCCAGGCCGGGTTGTCGTAATGGTTGATCCGGCGCGTCATGCCCATGAAGCCGAGCACGTAGAGCGGCACGAACGCAACGTAGAAACCGATCTGCCAGAACCAGAACGCCGCCTTGCCGAGCTTCTCGTTCAGCTTGAATCCGAACGCCTTCGGGAACCAGTAGTTGAAGCCCGCGAGATAGCCGAACAGCACGCCGCCGATGATCACGTTGTGGAAGTGGGCGATCAGGAACAGGCTGTTGTGCAGCACGAAGTCCGCGCCGGGGATCGCCATCATCACGCCGGTCATGCCGCCGAGCGTGAACGTGACCATGAAGCCGATCGTCCACAGCACGGGCGTCGTGAATTCGATCCGGCCGCGATACATCGTGAACAGCCAGTTGAACACCTTCACGCCGGTCGGGATCGCGATGATCATCGTCATGATGCCGAAGAACGCGTTCACGTTCGCACCCGAGCCCATCGTGAAGAAGTGGTGCAGCCACACGAGGAACGACAGCACCATGATCGCGCAGGTCGCGTACACCATCGTCTTGTAGCCGAACAGCGGCTTCTTCGCGAACGTCGAGATGACTTCCGAGAAAATGCCGAACGCCGGCAGGATCAGGATGTACACCTCGGGGTGACCCCATGCCCAGATCAGGTTCAGGTACAGCATCGCGTTGCCGCCGGCTTCGTTCGTGAAGAAGTGCATGCCGAGGTAACGGTCGAGGCCGAGCAGCGCGAGCGTCGCGGTCAGGATCGGGAACGACGCCATGATCAGCACGTTCGTGCAGAGGGCGGTCCACGTAAACACGGGCATCTTCATCAGCGTCATGCCCGGCGCGCGCATCTTGATGATCGTCACGAAGAAGTTCACGCCGGTCAGCAGCGTGCCGACGCCCGAGATCTGCAGCGCCCACAGGTAGTAGTCGACCCCTACCCCCGGACTGAACTGCAGTTCCGACAGCGGCGGATACGCGAGCCAGCCCGTCTGGGCGAACTCGCCGATCACGAGCGAGATGTTGATCAGGATCGCGCTGACGGCCGTCATCCAGAACGAGAGCGAGTTGATGAACGGGAATGCGACGTCGCGCGCGCCGATCTGCAGCGGCACGATCAGGTTCATCAGGCCGACCATGAACACCATCGCCATGAAGAAGATCATGATCACGCCGTGTGCCGTGAAGACCTGGTCATAGTGGTGCGGCGGCAGGTAACCGGGCCCGTTGTACGAGAGCGCGAGCTGCATGCGCATCATGATCGCGTCCGCGAAGCCGCGCAGCAGCATGATCAGCGCGACGATGATGTACATCACGCCGAGTTTCTTGTGGTCGACCGTGGTCAGCCATTGCGTCCACAGCCATTTCCACCGGCCGGTGATCGTCAGCGCGGCGAGGATGCCCAGCACGACCAGCCCCATGAAGGCACCGGCCCCCATGATGATGGGCTGATCGAACGGGATCGCCGAGAGTGTGAGTTTGCCGAACATGCGTTACCCCTTCGTGCCGCAGGCGGCGTCCTTCAGGTCGAGGACGTGGCCATCGTTGTATTTCGCGATGATGTTGTGGAAGAGCCGCGGATCGACCGACGAGAAGTAGCGCACGGGCGCCTTCTCGCTCGGCTGCGCGACGGTGCCGTACACGGTCGCGTCGAGCCGGTCCGGCGACGCCTTCACCTTCTGCACCCATGCATCGAACTGTTCGCGCGGCTCGGCGAGCGTGCGGAACTTCATGTCGGAGAAGCCGCGGCCGCTGAAGTTGGCGGACGTGCCCGCATAGTTGCCCGGCTCGTCGGCGATCAGGTGCAGGCGCGTCTGCATGCCGGCCATCGCGTAGACCTGGCCGCCGAGCTGCGGGATGAAGAACGAGTTCATCACCGAATCCGACGTGATGCGGAAGTTCACCGGCGTGCCGACGGGAATCGCGAGCTGGTTCACCGACGCGATGCCGAGTTCCGGATAGATGAACAGCCACTTCCAGTCGAGCGCGACGACCTCGACGTCGATCGGCTTCACCGACGACTCGAGCGGCTTGTACGGGTCGAGCTCGTGCGTGGTCTTCCACGTGAGCACGCCGAGGAACAGGATGATCAGCGTCGGCACCGTCCAGATCACGACCTCGATCGCGGTCGAGTGCGACCAGTTCGGCGCGTAGGTGGCGTTGCGGTTCGACGCGCGGTAACGCCACGCGAACCACAGCGTGAGCAGGATCACCGGCACGACGACGATCAGCATCGCCCAGGTGGACGTCGCGATCAGCGCCTTTTCGGCAGCGCCCACGCTTCCTTTCGGATTTAGTACATCTAAATTACAGCCTGACAGGCTCAAAGCCGCGCCGATCGACATCAGCGCCACTCCGCCTTTTGAAGCTTTTCTTTTCATCACACAGCCCGAGGGTCATTGAATCCGTTTGCGTATGCCCGATGCGCATTCGATCCACGAAAGTGGCCGAATCATACGTCGCGCGAGTGCGATGAAAAACCAGCTAATGTGGAAAATCATCATTGCAGAATCTGCTGTGAGACAGATTGTCGCGGGGTAATTTCACGCAGCCGAAAGCCGGCCCGGCGCTGCCTGCGCCGGACCGCGACCGGATCGATGCGCGTGCAACGACCGCACCGCCGTGCGGTGCGCCCCACTCCCGCAACGTGCCGCGATCAGCCGCGCGTCGATGCCATGTACGACGGCTGAGGCTGCGCAGGGCCGTCCCCTGTCGGCAGCTTCGAATGGCTCGCGTCTTCGATCAGCCGTCCGACGGTCGGATCGATCGCGTCGGTGAACGGCTTCGGATCGATGCCGACCGCCAGCACCACGAGTGCGAGCGACGCGAACATCACGATCTCGCGACGGTTCAGGTCGGCGAGCTTCGCGATCCGCTGGCTCGCGACCTTGCCGAACACGACGCGCTTGAGCATCCACAGCGTGTACGACGCGCTGAGGATCAGCGTCAGTGCCGCGATGGCGCCGATCCAGAAGTTGAAGCGGATCGCGCCCATGATGACCATGAACTCGCCGACGAACCCCGACGTGCCCGGCAGGCCGACGTTGGCCATCGCGAACAGCACGGTGAAGGTCGCGAAACGCGGCATCACGCCCGCGACGCCGCCGTAAGCGGCAATCTCGCGCTGCTTCGTGCGATCGACGAGCACGTTCACGCACAACAGCATCGCACCCGCGACGAAGCCGTACGACACGAGCTGGACGATCGCGCCTTCGACACCGATCCGGTTGAACAGGAACAGCCCGAGCGTGACGATCCCCATGTGCGCGACCGTCGAATACGCGAGCAGCTTGCCGAGATCGGTCTGCGCGAGCGCGATCAGGCTCGCATAGACGATCGCGAACAGCGACAGCGCGATCACGGCCGGCGCGAAGAAGTGGGCCGCATCGGGCGTGACCGGCAGCGCGAAGCGCAGGAACCCGTAGCCGCCGAGCTTGAGCATCGCGAGCATCAGCGCGGCGCCGGTCGGGCCGTCGGTATAGACGTCGCTCAGCCACGTGTGGACCGGCCACATCGGCACCTTGACCGCGAAGGCGGCGAAGAAGCCGAGGAACACCAGCAACTGCGGCGCGAAGCCGAGCTGCAGCGTCCGCCACACGGCCATGTCGAACGTATGCGACTGCGCGTACAGGTACAGCATCGCCATCAGCAGCAGCAGCGAGCCGGCGAACGAGATGAAGAAGAACTTCACGGCCGCGTACACGCGACGCTCGCGCCCCCACGTGCCGATCAGCAGGTACAGCGGGATCAGCGTCGCCTCGAAGAAGATGAAGAACAGCAGCCCGTCCTGTGCGACGAACACGCCGACCATCAGCCCCGACAGGATCAGGAACGACGCGTAGTACTGCGCGACGCGTACCGTGACCGACTCCCATGACGCCACCACCACCACGAGCGTCGTGAACGCGGTCAGTACGACGAGCCATAGCGACGCGCCGTCGATGCCGACCCGCCATCCGGAATTGAATGCCGCCAGCCAGTTGCGGCTTTCGACGAACTGCATCGCGGCCGAATGCGCATCGAAACCGGCAACCAGCGGCACGACCGCGGCAAGCCCTACCAGCGCGCCGACGAGCGCGATCAACCGCGTACGGCGTGGATGATGGTCGGAACCGGCGCGCAGCAGGCACGCGCCGAACAGGATCGGAGCCCAGATGGCCAGGCTCAGGAAGGGGAAATCATGCATGTCAACGAGGCCTTGATGAAGTCGCGCACTGCATCGGGGACAGGCGAGACGAAAGGAACGAAATCAAATCGACAGGTAGATTTCGTGAATCGCCAGTGTTGGCAAAATGTAAAGCGGCATCACCGGAAAACTTGACGCCGCTCAAACGCGATCGGGTTAACCAGCATAAGGGGATTGATTATTTTCTGCAGCGCAGCAGAGCATTGATTTTTAACGTCGCCCTATGTAGCTGATTTTTATGTGTAATTTTTTGTATTGCCCGATGACGCCGATCGCGAAAATCGACGCAGTGCCGCATTTTTGACACTGATGGTCTGTTTCTAAGGGTCGGAACGCGCTAATTGACGGTCGGCGGGACGATGCGTGTGCGGCTCTCAATCCTTACACATCACCTTTCATTGTCTTTTCATTTGACCTTGCTCGACGCAGGTCGAGGGAATGGTCGCTCCCCCTCGTCTTCATGTTCCCGAGCTGATCGCGGACGACTCAGGCGGTCCCCAATGCGCATCCTCATCGCGCGATGATGATCGTGTTGCGCAGGAAATGGGCCGAAGCGGCTTGCACGCGTGGCATGGACCGGCGTCGATCATGCCGCTTGCGGCGGACTGTGCCGACTTCGACGCGGGGGCGTCATGACAATCGCATCGCAGATGCAGTTCGCGACATCCAGCAGTGCGGCATGCGTATCGAATGCGAACCGGAGAGGGACCGGGGCACGAGCAGCATCGCTGCCCTGCTCCATTGCAACACGCTGCACGATGATCGTGTGGTACTTGCGCAGGATCTGCCGGCGCTTGTCATACGCGTGCGTGCTGTCGCATGCCGGTAACCGTGTCGCCGTGCCTAACGGCGCGTGGTTGTCGACAAGTCCGTCGACGGGCCCGAAAAAGAAAAAGCCCCGCAAGTCCGAGAACTTGCGGGGCTTTGTCACCGCTTTTGGCGGAGACGGAGGGATTCGAACCCTCGATCCAGGTTTTGGCCCAGATGCTCCCTTAGCAGGGGAGTGCCTTCGACCTCTCGGCCACGTCTCCCAAACTTTCGCTCGCACCAGGGAGGCAGTGCGACGAGAACGAAATAATATAGGGTTTCGAACCGCGCGTCAATTTCCGTGATGCATTTTCTTCAATGCATCACGAAAAATTCACGATGCCTGGTCGAGTTCGAATGCCTTGTGCAGCGCGCGGACGGCCAGCTCCATGTATTTCTCGTCGATCAGCACCGAAATCTTGATTTCGGACGTCGAGATCATCTGGATGTTGATGCCCTCTTCCGACAGCGTGCGGAACATCTTGCTCGCGACGCCCACGTGCGAACGCATGCCGACACCGACGACCGACACCTTCGACACCTTCGGGTCGCCCTGCACCTGCTCGGCATTCACGTGGCCCTTCACCTGGTTGGTGAGGATGTCCATCGCCTTCTGGTAGTCGCCACGGCCGACCGTGAACGTGAAGTCGGTCTTGCCCTGGACGCTCTGGTTCTGGATGATCATGTCGACGTCGACGTTCGCATCCGCGACCGGGCCGAGGATCTGATACGCGATGCCCGGCTTGTCGGGCACGCCCATCACAGCAATGCGTGCTTCGTCGCGCTGGAACGCGATGCCGGAAATGACTGCCTTTTCCATGGTCTCGTCTTCTTCAAAAGTAATCAGGGTGCCCGAGCGCATTTCTTCGTCGAGCGCAATCAGCGGATCGGTCAGGCTCGACAGCACACGCGTCTTCACCTGGTATTTGCCGGCGAATTCGACCGAGCGGATCTGCAGGACCTTCGAGCCGAGGCTGGCCATTTCCAGCATTTCCTCGAACGTCACGCGATCGAGGCGTCGCGCCTCTTCGACGACGCGCGGATCGGTCGTGTAGACGCCATCGACGTCCGTATAAATCAGGCACTCTTCGGCACCCAGCGCAGCCGCGACCGCCACCGCCGACGTATCCGAGCCGCCACGGCCCAGCGTCGTGATATGACCGTCCGGATCGACGCCCTGGAAGCCCGTGATGATCACGACCTTGCCTGCATTCAGATCGGCCTTCACGCGCTCGTCATCGATCGAGTGAATGCGCGCTTTCGTGAACGCGCTGTCGGTCTTGATCGGCACTTGCCAGCCGGCGTAGCTCACGGCCTCGACGCCGATTTCCTGCAGCGCGATCGACAGCAGGCCGACGCTGACCTGCTCGCCGGTCGACGCGATCATGTCGAGCTCGCGCGGGCTCGGCTGGCTCGAAATCTCTTTCGCAAGACCGAGCAGACGGTTGGTTTCGCCGGACATCGCCGAAGGCACGACCACCATCTGGTGCCCGGCCTGATGCCATTTTGCGACGCGTTTCGCGACGTTCTTGATGCGCTCGACCGAGCCCATCGAAGTGCCGCCGTATTTGTGTACGATGAGTGCCATTGTCGTTCTGAACTGGAGGAGAAACCGCACGGGCGCGCTGGGCAGGCCGCGTAGCCGTTCGGTCACGCGGCTTGTGGCTGTGGACGGACGACGAGGGGGACGGCTGGGACGCAACACGCAAGCGTGACGGATTTTGCCCGGAAGGCCGATCAGGCCGCGCAAACCGGGTACGTCACGCGGAAAACCTGCACAAATCGCTCAAAAATCGAGCCGAGCAAACGACCGAGCGTACCCGATAGAGGCCCGCTTGACAAGCCGCGCGCGGCGCCTGGGGCCGTTCCGGCGCTGTTTACCAAATGGTGAAAATGCGTGTGCCATCGCGCCGCCACGCGGGCCGCCGCCGCTATGCGATCAGCAAGTCGGGACGCCACTCAATCCGGCGCCACGCGCCATCACCGGGCGCTCCGCCGCCGGACATGCCGGCATCGCGATTCACGCCGAGGCGCGGCACGTAGATCAGCCAGTCGCCGGCGAACAGCAGCGGCACGTCGCGCTGCCAGGCGGGCACGCCACGCTCCTGGAACAGGTTCTTCAGCGTACGGCCCGGGCCGCCCGGCGACGTGCGCATCCGCTCGCCGCCCGCTCGGGCACGCGCCGCCAGCCGCGCGCCGCGCAGCAGCGCCTCCGGCACCGCGTCGGCGCTTCCCGCATCGGCCGGCACGAACACGAACGTGCCGCGCCAACCCGGCAGGTGCCAGACGTCCTGTCCGTCCCACGCGAGCACCGCTTCCGGATGCGGGCTCCCGGTGCCGTCATCGGCTGGTTCGCTGCTGTCGCCCGCTTCCCAGTAGACGACATCGCGATACAGGCGCAGGCATTGCCCTGCGTGATCGACGCGCAGCGCATGGGCGACATTCGTGGCACGCAACTGCCGCATCATGTTGGCGAGCCGGGCAGCCGACGCACTCGGCAGACCGAGCCGACGCATCCAGAAGCGCAGCAGGTTCGCGCCGCGCGTATCGTCGAACGCGACCAGCGCATCGCGCGCCAGTGCGTGCCCGTCATCGCGCGCGGCAACGGCGAAGTCGAGTTCGGCCAGATCGTCGAGCAGTCTCTGGGCGGCCGCCGCATGCTGGGCCGCGCGGCCGAGCGCGTCGCGAAAGCCCGGGAAATGCACGGCCAGCGCCGGCAGCACGTCGATGCGCAACGCATTGCGCGCGTAACGCGTGTCGTTGTTCGATTCGTCGTCGATCCATGCCAGATCGCGCTGCGTCGCATAGCGCTCGAGTTGCGCACGCAACAGTCGCAGCAGCGGGCGCACACGTTCGACGCTCACGCCGTCAGGCCGGTAACGCGGCGCCATTGCGGCGAGCCCCGCGATCCCCGCGCCGCGCAACAACTGCAGCAATACGGTCTCGGCCTGGTCGTCCGCATGCTGCGCGAGCCACAGCGCGGCCGCGCCGTGGCGTTCGCACATCTCCTCGAGCGCCGCATAGCGCCGCTCGCGCGCCGTCGCCTCGACGCCAAGGCCGCTGTCGCGCGGCACGTCGACGCGCATCGATTCGAATGCGACGCCGAGCCCGGCGGCGCTGGCCTCGGCGTGCGCCACCCACGCGTCGGCATTCGCGCTCAGCCCGTGATGCACGTGCAGTGCGACGCAGCGCGACGCGCCCGCGACGCGCACGGCCGCGTCGAGCAGCACCGTCGAGTCGAGGCCGCCGCTGTACGCGATCGCGATGCGTGCATCGGGCGGCATGCCGGAAAGCGCAACGCCGACCGCGTCGAGAACGACGCGGTCGGCGGAATATTCGGTTGGCGGAATCACGAGAGGAACGCGCGCGCAGCGGCGCGCGAATGGAAGACGCAGCCGGTCATGCGCCCGGCGTGGTTTCCTTGAACTTGCCGTAGGCCATCAGGCGCTCGAAGCGACGCTCGCGCAGCGCATCGATGCTCATGCCCTGGAACTGGCGCAGCGAGTCGGCGAGCGCACGGCGCAGCAGCGCAGCCATGCCCTTCGGATCGCGATGCGCGCCGCCGAGCGGCTCGTTGATGATCTTGTCGATCAGGCCAAGCGCCTTCAGGCGGTGCGCGGTCAGGCCCAGCGCTTCCGCCGCTTCCGGCGCCTTCGCGGCGCTCTTCCACAGGATCGACGCGCAGCCTTCCGGCGAGATCACCGAGTAGGTCGAGAATTGCAGCATCATCACCGTGTCGGCCACCGCGATCGCGAGCGCGCCGCCCGAACCGCCCTCGCCGATCACCGTCGTGATGATCGGCGTCTTCAGCTCGGCCATCACGTAAAGGTTGCGGCCGATCGCCTCCGACTGGCCGCGCTCTTCCGCGCCGATGCCCGGGTACGCGCCCGGCGTGTCGACGAACGTGAAGATCGGCAGACCGAACTTCTCGGCGAGACGCATCAGGCGTTCGGCCTTGCGATAGCCTTCCGGACGCGGCATCCCGAAGTTGCGCGCGGCGCGCTCCTTCGTGTCACGGCCCTTCTGGTGACCGATCACCATGCACGGATGGCCGCCGAAGCGCGCGAGGCCGCCGACGATCGACACATCGTCCGCGAATGCGCGGTCGCCGTGCAGCTCGTGAAAATCGGTAAACAGTTCCGCAACGTAATCGAGCGTGTACGGACGCTGCGGATGCCGCGCGATCTGCGAAACCTGCCACGGCGACAGGTTCGCGTAGAGGTCTTTCGTCAGTTGCTGGCTTTTCTTCGACAGCCGCTCGATTTCTTCCGAAATGTCGACAGCCGAGTCGTCCTGCACGAATCGCAGCTCTTCGATCTTGGCCTCGAGTTCGGCGATCGGCTGTTCGAAATCCAGAAACGTGGTCTTCATGTGTTCGAATCCTTGGGTCTTGCGGCAGCGCGTATTCTACCCGCGCGGGCGACGCTCAAAACCGGCTCTCAACTATTGATGTTTAAAACCCGATAGCCGCCGCTCAGGCGTCGGCGTCGGGCGCATCGAGGCTGCGCCACATGTACCAGGTCGCGACGGTACGCCACGGTTCCCAGTTGGCCGCAACTTCACGCGCCTCGCTGCGCGTGACGGGTTCCCCGCTGAAGTAATTGACGCTGATCGCGCGGATCAGGCCCGGGTCGTCGAGCGGCAGGACGTCCGGCCGCGACAGGTTGAAGATCAGGAACATCTCGGCCGTCCAGCGGCTGATGCCGCGGATCTGCGTGAGTTCCGCGATCACGTCCTCGTCGTCCATCGACGTCCATTTGTCGACGTGCAGCGCGCCCGACACGAAATGCTGCGCGAGATCGAGGATGTATTCCGTCTTGCGCTTCGACAGCCCGCACGCGATCAGCTTGTCCGCGCCGAGCCGGATCACCGGCTGCGGCGCGAGTTTCGGACAGGCATCCCCGATGCGTGCCCACAGCGACTGCGCCGACGGTACCGAAATCTGCTGGCCGACGACCGAGCGCGCGAGCGTGACGAACGGGTCGCCGCGCTTCACGAGATGCGCGGGACCGAACTTCGGAATCAGTTTCTTCAGGATCCGGTCGCGCTTGACGAGGTCGGCGCATGCTTTATCCCAGTATGCGGGACGCACGACGACCTCCTCGCCGTCCGCTTCGGACGCACGGGCCTTGCGGGCCGCGTCGGCGGCCGGCGGCGCAGCCGCCGGCTGCGCATGACCGTTGAGCGCGCCGTTCGGCACGGCGCGCGTCGCGTCCGTCTTCGCCGGCGGCACGCGCTTGGCTGCCGGACGCGCGGCGACCGGGGTCGCGCGCCTGACCGGCGCTTTTCTGGCCGTTGCCATCTTGCCTCCTACCTGACGGATCGGTCAGTGGAACGCACCGCGCTCATACGCGACGCCATTCGGTCGATCCGCCCGGTTTGTCTTCAAGTGCGATACCGGTCTCGAGCAGTTCTGCCCGGATCCGGTCCGCTTCGGCATAGTCCTTCGCTTGCTTCGCCGCGACACGCGCGGCGATCTTCGCTTCGATCTCGTCGGCGGCGAGCCCGCCCGCCTGCGCGGCGCCGGACGCCTGCTGCAGGAACGCGCGCGGTTCGCGGCCCAGCAGGCCGAGCAGGCCCGCCAGTTGTTTCAGCTGCCGCGCGAGCGATGCGTCGCCCGTGCGATTCACCTCGCCCGCCAGCTCGAACAGCGTCGCCACCGCGACCGGCGTGTTGAAGTCGTCGTTCATCGCGGCGGCGAAACGCTGCGCGTGCGGCTCGTTCCAGTCGAGCGCGAGCGTGTCGGCTTCAACGTCTTTCAGTGCGGTATAGAGACGCGTGAGCGACGCGCGCGCATCGTCGAGATGCACGTCGCTGTAATTGAGCGGCGAACGGTAGTGCGTGCGCACGATGAAGAAGCGCATGACTTCGGCATCGTAGCGCTCGAGCACTTCGCGGATCGTGAAGAAGTTGCCGAGCGATTTCGACATCTTCTCGTTGTCGACCTGCACGAAACCGTTGTGCATCCAGTAATTGACGAACGTCTGGCCGGTCGCGCCTTCGCTCTGCGCGATCTCGTTCTCGTGGTGCGGGAATTGCAGATCCTGCCCGCCACCGTGGATGTCGAAATGCTCGCCGAGCAGCGTGCAGCCCATCGCCGAGCACTCGATGTGCCAGCCCGGGCGCCCCATCCCGTACTTCGACGCCCACGACGTGCCTTCCGGATCTTCCGGCTTCGCGCGTTTCCACAGCACGAAATCGAGCGGATCTTCCTTCGCGTCGTTCGCGGCGACGCGTTCGCCCGCACGCAGGTCGTCGAGCGACTTGCCCGACAGCTTCCCGTAGTTCGCGAACTTGCGCACCGAGTAATTGACGTCGCCGTCGGTCGCCTGGTACGCGTAGCCGTTCGTCTCGAGCGTCTCGATCATGCCGAGCATCTGCGGGATGAACTCGGTCGCGCGCGGCTCGATGTCGGGCCGCTGGATGCCGAGCGCGCTTTCATCGTCGTGCATCGCGCCGATGAACCGGTCGGTCAGCGACTTGATCGTCTCGCCGTTCTCGACCGCGCGGCGAATGATCTTGTCGTCGATGTCGGTAATGTTGCGCACATACGTGACCCGGTAACCGATCGCACGCAACCAGCGCTGGACGAGGTCGAACACGACCAGCATGCGCGCGTGGCCCACGTGACAATAGTCGTATACGGTGATTCCGCATACGTACATCCGCACTTCGCCAGCCTGGCGCGGCACGAAGACTTGCTTGTCACGCGCGAGCGTGTTGTAGATGCGCAGTGATTCCATAGAGATGAACCGTGAGCCGAAGGAAACCGCCCTGGCGAAGCTCGCCCAGCATGCGAAACGGACGGACCATCTGCTGCGGCACCAGGCCGAGCGTCCTCGATATCACATGGGGCGGTCAGGCTGCAAGCACAGCGGTGACGGCCACGAGAGGCAAAGAAAGACTGTCTGACGCTCGCCGGAACGCGCAGACGTTTTGTTAGAATGGCTCGGAGTATAACATTCCGATTTACGCCTATGAAACCTCATCGCGGCCGCGCGCAGAGCGCTGCGACCCTCGTTGCGACCACCGTCATGGGCGTCGCGCTGACGCTTTTCGCGGCTCCCGCGGCGCATGCGCAGAAGGCCCCGGCCACCGCCGACGGCACGCCCGAAATCGACGCGTCGATCGCCGGCAAGCAGTGGAAGCAGGCGCTCGCGCAGCTCGACGCGCGCATCGCGTCGAACCCGCACGACGTGCAGGCGCAGTTCAAGCGCGGCACCGTGCTGGCCCGCCTGAATCGCGATGACGACGCGATCCAGCAGTTCGTCGCGATCACGCAGGCGTACCCCGAACTGCCCGAGCCGTACAATAACCTTGCGGCGCTTTACGCGAAGCATGGCCGCTACGACGAAGCGCGCACCGCGCTCGTCACGGCGACGCAATCGAACCCGGGCTACTCGCTCGCGTACGAGAACCTCGGCGATCTCTACCTGCGCCTCGCGGCCGAGTCGTACAAGCGCGCGCAATCGCTCGGCCGCACGAGCGGCGCGACCGCGCAGCGCCTCGCCGATCTCCAGAAGATCGTGTCGCCGCCTAAGGCGGCGCCGAATGCCCGCGCGACCGCACCGGCCACGCGCGACTACTCCGACCGCGCTGCCGCGAACGTGAGCACCACCACGCTGCCGATGTCGCCGACGTTCCAGTTCAGCGGTCCGTCGGGCGCACTGGCGGCGCCGTACGTCGCGCCGTCGAAATAAGCGGCGCGGCCTTCTTTCCCTCCCAACCTGAGGATCGCAATGAAACGTCTGTTGCTGGCGCTTGGCGGCGCCGCCCTTCTCGCGACCGCGACCGCACCTGCGTTCGCGCAATCGGCTACCGCGCACCCCGTCGTGCAGCTGAAGACCTCGCAGGGCGATATCCGCGTCGAGCTCTACCCGGAGAAGGCGCCGAAGTCCGTCGCCAACTTCCTCGATTACGTGAAGGCCGGCCAGTACAACGGCACGATCTTCCATCGCGTGATCAAGGGCTTCATGATCCAGGGCGGCGGCTACAAGACCAACTTCGAGGAGAAGCCGACCCGCGCGCCGATCCCGCTGGAGAGCCGCAATGGTCTGAAGAACCTGACGGGCACGATCGCGATGGCACGCACGAGCGATCCGAACTCGGCCACCGCGCAGTTCTTCATCAACACGGTCGACAACAGCGGCCTCGACTACCCGAACCCGGACGGCAACGGCTATGCGGTGTTCGGCAAGGTCGTGTCGGGTCTCGACGTCGTGAAGAAGATCGAAGGCGTCGCGACGACCTCGCGCGGCCCGATGCAGGACGTGCCCGCGCAACCGATCGTGATCGAATCGGCCAGCATCGTCTCGAAGTAAGAACCTGCCGGCACGTCCGGCGCCTCACGCGGCCGCGTCGCACGACCGGCCGCGTGCCATTTAAACCGCCTCACCGAAGGAATTCATCATGGTTGAACTGCATACGAACCACGGCGTGATCAAGCTCGAGCTCGACGCCGCGAAGGCACCGAAGACGGTCGAGAACTTCCTGAACTACGTGAAGAAGGGCCACTACGACGGCACCGTGTTCCATCGCGTGATCAACGGCTTCATGATCCAGGGCGGCGGCTTCGAGCCGGGCCTGAAGCAGAAGCCGACCGATGCGCCGATCGACAACGAGGCGAACAACGGTCTGAAGAACGACAACTACACGGTCGCAATGGCACGCACGAACGATCCGCACTCGGCGACCGCCCAGTTCTTCATCAACGTGAACGACAACGACTTCCTGAACCACTCGTCGCCGACGCCGCAAGGCTGGGGCTACGCCGTGTTCGGCAAGGTCGTCGAAGGCCAGGACGTGGTCGACAAGATCAAGGGCGTCAAGACGGGCAACGCTGGTTTCCACCAGGACGTGCCGACTGACGACGTCGTGATCGAGAAGGCCGTCGTGGTCTGACGCGTCGTTACGGAGGCACTTCGATGTTGCAGGAGAGTCCGCCGCGAAGCGTCTCCGCGGGCGTGCCGGGCGAGCGCGAATACGCGCAAGCCGCACGCCCGTTCCTGTTTCTCTCCGATCTGCACCTGAGCGAAGCGATTCCGAAGACGGTCGCTGCGTTCGAGCATTTCGTGAAATACACCGCCGACAGCGCCGACTCGGTGTTCATCCTCGGCGACCTGTTCGAATACTGGATCGGCGACGACATCCTCGACGACGATCCGTTCGCGGCCCGCATGGCCGCGCTGATGCACACGTTCTCGGAGCGCGGCATCGCGCTCTACGTGATGCACGGCAACCGCGATTTCCTGCTCGGCCGGCGCTTCATGAAGGCAGCCGGTGCGATGCTGCTGCCCGATCCTTCGCTGGTCATGGCGTTCGGCCAGCGCATCGTGCTCGCGCATGGCGACGCGCAGTGCACGGCCGACCGCGGCTACCAGGTGTTCCGCCGCTTCGCACGCAACCGCATCGCGCAATGGTTGTTTCTCGCGTGGCCGTTCCGCTGGCGCCGCGCGCTCGCGCAGCGCATGCGCTCGAACAGCGAAGCGGGCCGGATGCGCCCTGCTTCGGCGATTTACGATGTCACGCGTGAAGGCGTGGCGGCGCTGTTCCGGAAAAGCCGCGCGAGCGTGATCATTCACGGCCATACGCACCGCCCCGCGCGCCACCTGGAACCCGGTGGCATCCGCTGGGTGTTGCCCGACTGGGATCTCGACCACGGCAAGCCGCGCGGCGGCTACCTGCGCGTCGACGCGGAAGGCATCCACGCGATGCCGCTCGACTGACGCCGCCGCTACCGTCGCAACAACCGGCAGCAGCGGGCATCCATTGAATTACGCCTGGCGTTCGACCGACTTGCCTTCCAGCACGGCCGACAGCCGGCGCAGATCGAGGCGCGCCGCGTCGGCGCCCTGCAGCGTTTCCAGATGCGTGCCGAGCCGCTCGAGCGCCGCGACGATCTCGTCGACACGGCGGCTTTCCTTCGCCGCGTGATCGATCAGCCCATGAATCGCGAGCGACATCGGATCGTCGGCATTCGGCGTGATCCCGTACGCGCAGAACGCCGCACGTTCGGGCTGCGGCTTCGGCTGCGCCGGCATCACGACGCGCGCCGGATTGCCGACCGCCGTGCCGCCTGCCGGTACCGGCTTCACGACGACCGCGTTCGAACCGATCTTCGCACCCGCCCCGACCGTAAAGCCGCCGAGCACCTTCGCGCCCGCCCCGACGATCACGCCGGCCTCGAGCGTCGGGTGGCGCTTGGCGCCGCGCGTGAGCGACGTGCCGCCCAACGTCACGCCCTGATAGATCGTGCAGTCGTCGCCGACGATCGCCGTCTCGCCGATCACGACCCCCATCCCGTGATCGATGAACACGCGCCGGCCGATCGTCGCGCCGGGGTGAATCTCGATCCCCGTCAGGAACCGGCCCGCCTGCGACGCGAAACGCGCGAGCCAGTAGCGCTTCGCACGCCAGCATGCGTGTGCGAACCGATGCAGCACGAGCGCATGCAACCCCGGATAACAGGTCAGCACTTCCCATGCACTGCGAGCGGCGGGATCCCGCTCGCGAATCGTTGCAACGTCTTCGCGCAGTCTCGTGAACATGATGTGGTCTGGGAAAAGGCCGGCGCGCATCGCCGGCAATGACCGGCCGTTATCGCGCCGGGTAATTTACTTATGACGTTTGGCGATTGTAGGGCGAGTCACGAACGGCCGCACGCGCTCGCAAGTTCACCCCGCCGCCGGCGCGGGTATTCGGGCGGAACGCTTGCTGTTACTGGGTTTGCGGGGTGGTCGACCAAGTGGAGCGATCGGCCCCGGCGCTTTCGGCGGCCGACCCGGCACCTGCCGACGCGTGGTTGCCCCGCGCGCCGGGACATCCGGCACCCCGTGCGCCGACCGCTTACGCGTCGCCGTCGGGCTTGCCCGATTTCAGCAGGATGTGCTTCGCGACACCGCGCAAGATGTTGACCTCCTCGCGCTCGAGGCCCGTGCGCGCGAACAGGCGCCGCAGCCGCGGCATCAGCTTCTTCGGGTTGCGCGGATCGAGGAAGTCGAGCGCGATCAGCGCGTTCTCGAGGTGCACGTACATCCGCTCGATCTCGTCGCTCTGCGCAAGCGTGCCGGCTTCGGCCGACGGTTGCGCCGACGGTTCGCTCGCCTGCTCGAGAAACGCGACACGCAGCTCGTACGCAAGCACCTGTACGGCCTGTGCGAGATTCAGCGAACTGTAAGCCGGGTTCGCCGGGATATGCGCCAGCGCGCTGCACTGTTCGACATGCTCGTTCGCGAGGCCCGTGCGCTCGTTGCCGAACACGAGCGCGATGTCGCCCGTGCCGACCTGCGCGCACGCCTGCGCGGCGGCGGCACGCGGCGCCAGGCGCGGCGGCCCGTATTCGCGCGAGCGCGCGGTCAGCGCGATCGACCAGTGAACACCGGACAGTGCGTCGCCGAGCGTCGGCACGACATGCGCGGACGCGAGGACGTCGTCCGCGCCGCTGGCCATCGCGATCGCCTCGGGATCGCTCTGCACGTGCGGCACGCGGGGCGCGACCAGCACAAGACGCGAGAAGCCCATCGTCTTCAGCGCACGGGCGGCCGCCCCGACATTGCCGGGATGGCTCGGCTCGACAAGCACGAAACGGGTGGACGTGAAGCCGCCGGACGGCGGCTGGGACGAGGCCGCGCCCGGCTCGGACGGCGCGGCGGTGATCTGCGGGGTTTCCACTACGATACGACTCGGTTCATCAGAATGGCAGTATGGTATCGCCATCGCCGCGGCAAACCCACTCGTCCGGATGGATAGTGGGGGTTTCCCCGTACGCCGGTCGCCTGAAACCGCCAAAAATCGGGTAAAATCATGCCTTTACGCGTCGCACTCCGTGCGGCGCGGGTCGTACCCCGTTCTTTGTCAATTCGCGTCTCACCTCGCCTGCCACGCTTGCGCCGTGCCGGGCGGTTGTTCCACTTCGTGGCGGCCCATGCCGCCGGCTACAGGATCCAGGCTCATGCATCCCATGCTCAACATTGCTGTCAAGGCTGCGCGCCGCGCCGGACAGATCATCAATCGCGCGTCCCTCGATCTCGACCTGATCGAGATCCGCAAGAAGCAGCAGAATGACTTCGTCACCGAAGTGGACAAGGCCGCCGAAGACGCGATCATCGAGACGCTGAAAACCGCCTACCCCGACCACGCGATCCTCGCGGAAGAATCGGGCGAATCGGAGAACGAATCCGAATTCAAGTGGATCATCGATCCGCTCGACGGCACGACCAACTTCATCCACGGCTTCCCGTACTACTGCGTATCGATCGCGCTCGAGCACAAGGGCGTCGTCACGCAGGCTGTCGTCTACGACCCGAACAAGAACGACCTGTTCACGGCCACCCGCGGCCGCGGCGCGTACCTGAACGACCGCCGCATCCGCGTCGGCCGCCGCGACCGCCTGTCGGACGCACTGGTCGGCACGGGCTTCCCGTTCCGCGAAAAGGACGGCCTCGATGCCTACGCGCGCCTCTTCACCGAAATGACGCAGGCCTGCACGGGCCTGCGCCGTCCGGGCGCAGCCGCACTCGACCTCGCGAACGTCGCGGCCGGCCGCCTCGACGCGTTCTTCGAGCAGGGCATCAACGTGTGGGACATGGCAGCAGGCAGCCTGCTGATCACCGAGGCCGGCGGCCTCGTCGGCAACTACACGGGCGACGCCGATTTCCTGCATCGCCATGAAATCGTCGCCGCGAACCCGAAGATCTACGCGCAGATGATCCCGATCCTGAAGGGCTACACCCGCGTGCATCCGGCGGCGGAGTGAGCTCCGGCCGCGCCTGCATGGCGCGGCTTTCGCGCATACCGCTCGCGGGCATCGTCATGACGGCGCGCCGTTCGCCTCCCGGTTACCGGGAGGCGGGACAATCTTCCCGCACCAGGGTCGCTTCGTGCGCCTATCCTGAAGTTGCTTGAGTTGTTCGGGCCGGTCAGCGTACTTCCGCTTGCACGGCCCTTCCCGCAATGACAATGATGGGTTGGCGTCCGGCATGCCCGCACGGCGGACAATACCGCCGGCCTGCCGGACCCCGGCCATATCAACACCGCCACGACGCCGTGGCAATCGCATCCGAGTCCTCATGTTACGGCTAAGCGAAATTAAACTCCCCCTCGACCACCCCGAAAGCGCGCTCGAGGCCGCGATTCGCGCGCGCCTCGCGGAGCTTGGCGTGGCCGCGGACGGGCTCCTCCGTTACACCGTGTTCCGCCGTGCGCACGATGCGCGCAAGCGCGCCGACATCAAGCTCACGTATATCGTCGATGTCGAAGTCGCGGACGAAGCGGCCGCGATCAAGCGCCTCGCCGGCAAGCCGCATTGCGGCGTGACGCCCGACATGGCGTACCACTTCGTCACGAAGGCGCCCGAGCACGGCAATTTCCTGCGCCCGGTCGTGATCGGCATGGGGCCGTGCGGCCTGTTCGCGGGGCTGATCCTTGCGCAGATGGGTTTCCGCCCCATCATCCTCGAACGCGGCAAGGCCGTGCGCGAGCGCACCAAGGACACCTTCGGCCTGTGGCGCAAGAGCGTGCTCAACCCCGAATCCAACGTGCAGTTCGGTGAAGGCGGGGCCGGGACGTTTTCCGACGGCAAGCTGTACAGCCAGATCAAGGATCCGAACCACTACGGCCGCAAGGTGCTGGACGAATTCGTCAAGGCAGGCGCGCCGGACGACATCCTGTATCTGAGCCGGCCGCACATCGGCACGTTCCGCCTCGTCAGCATGGTGGAAAAGATGCGCGCGTCCATCCACGAACTGGGTGGTGAAGTGCGTTTCGAAACGCGGGTCGACGATATCGAGATCGATCAGGGCAAGGTACGCTCGCTGAAGCTCTCGAACGGCGAAACGCTGCGGTGCGACCACGTGGTGCTGGCTGTGGGCCACAGCGCGCGCGACACCTTCCAGATGCTGCACGATCGCGGTATCTATATCGAAGCCAAGCCGTTCTCGCTCGGCTTCCGTATCGAACATCCGCAGGGGCTGATCGATCGCAGCCGCTTCGGCAAGTTCGCGGGCCACAAGCAGCTCGGCGCGGCGGACTACAAGGTGGTGCACCACTGCAGCAATGGCCGCGCCGTCTACAGCTTCTGCATGTGCCCGGGCGGCACGGTGGTCGCGGCAACCTCCGAGCCGGGCCGCGTGGTCACCAACGGCATGAGCCAGTATTCGCGCGCCGAGCGCAATGCGAACGCGGGCATCGTCGTCGGCATCACGCCGGACGACTATCCCGGCGGGCCGCTGGCCGGCATCGCGTTCCAGCGCAAATGGGAAGAGCGCGCGTTCGAACTCGGCGGCGGCGATTATCGCGCGCCGGGCCAGCTGGTCGGCGATTTCATCGCCGGCCGGCCGTCGACGTCGCTCGGCTCCGTGGAACCGTCGTACAAGCCGGGCGTGAACCCGACCGATCTCAGCACCGCGCTGCCCGACTACGTGATCGAAGCGATCCGCGAAGCCCTCCCCGAGATCGACAAGAAGATCGCCGGGTTCGCGATGCACGATGCAGTGCTCACCGGTGTCGAGACGCGCACTTCATCGCCGATCCGGATTCGGCGCAAGGACGATTACCAGAGCATGAACGTCGAGGGGCTGTATCCGGCGGGTGAAGGTGCGGGGTATGCGGGTGGCATCTATTCGGCGGCCATCGACGGGATCGAAGTCGCGCAGGCGGTGGCGCTCAGCATGACGTCGGCGAAGACGGCCTGATGTACGAAACGAGTCGGCGCGCGAAGGTTCTCGACCTGAGCGGCGCCGACTTTCGCATGGCCGGCCAGGAGCGCAGTCGGACGGCGGCGTGAGAACGATCGCCGCCGGTCGCGCAATCTCCGGCAACCTGGCCGAATGGCGCACTTCGCGCGTGCATGCCGAAGCCACTGGTCAACTCGGGCAACCCAAGCAACAACTTCACGCCTGACTTATGACCACACTGTCGCCCGACGCCTTCGCCGGCCACACCCGTTGATCCAGCAGTACCTGCGGCTTATCTGACGTGCGGGACATGTCTGCATCAGATCGCCCAACCATTCCCGATCCGATTTAGTGCGGTGGCGATATGCGTTCAAAACGCTTCCACAACTTACTTAGCCTTCGATGATCGGCGGCAACGCGTGAAGCCAGATAACCTCTGACGAAAGCCGCGCCACGATCGGCTTCGGTCGACTTCCGCGACACGATGCGCAGGAGTTTATCCGCGACAACCGCATCGTTGCGCCACCCAAGATCGTCCTGAAGGTCCGTCAGTGCATCGACGTAGTGACGCACGGCCCTTTTGGAAACCAACGACTGAAAGAACTCCGTCGCGTAGCGAACCTTCTTCGCCGCGATACGGGCGCGGTGCCGATGGTGGTCGTCCAGATCGGCAAGCTTTTTGCCACGCTTGATCAGCTTCCGGTGCCGACTGTGCAGCACTTCAACGGCGAACTTCCTCGCGGAACCTTCGATCGCCGCGCGCTGTTCGTCGGTCATCGCGTCGCGCCATCTTTTGACTTCCAGCCATAGCGTGAACTCCAGTATCAGCCGCGTGTAGCGAACCGAATCGACCGCGGTCGCCGCTCGTTTGCGGTTGGCCACTGCCATCTGCGTGCAAGCCCGCCGAATCGGCCCCAGCTCTTCTTCATTGCTATCAGCTCCGGCATGATCGAGCGTGGCCCCGGCCAGGACTCCCCAATCGCGCGCCGCACCGAGTTCTGCCGCAATCCAGCGCAGTTCGTCGTCGAGTCCTGAGTATGCGGGAATCACCTTGGCGAACAAGTCCAACGCCGAACGCAAACGCCGGAGTCCCACCCGCATCTGATGCACGCATGACGGATCGTGACCGGAAACGACGCCGCGCGCGTTCGCGTGAACCTGATCAAGGCAGTTACGCAGGATCGTGCAGAACGCATCTTCAATTGAAGCGCTCTTTCCGAGGCGGACGGGCTTTGCCTTTACGGCTTCCGCATGCTCCGCGACAAGCAATTCGTAACCGACATCGGCCTTGCTGCGATGGTCGATTCGCAATGGTGCGGCTTTCAGGAGTTCGAGCGCCGTCGCATGGAGGGCTTGCCGGTTGCCCTGCTTGAGTTCGAGTTCGACTGCTGCAACGGACACGGAGCCCGTTTGCGCCTCAATGGTTCCCTCGTCTACGGCTACTTCGATTACGTCTTCCGACGCAAGATGTATCGGGATCGCGGTTCGATTCATGCGTGTGACGAAAACGGGAGCGAGGCGCGCGGCAACACCCTGATCACGAATCAGCTTTCCGCAATCCGTGTCGGCGGGTATCGCCTCATGCAGCAGCGTGAGGTCGGGCGCGTCGCCATTGATTGGTACTTCGAACTCACTCCTGTCGAAAACCCCCGCATCAATAACGCCCCCGAGCTTCAATGTCTGGATCCGCCGCCGGCCGTCGGCCCGCACACGCAGCGACGCGCCGCACCCGTGTAGAGCCAGATCCGGCGTGTCGAAATAGGTGCTGGTCAGGAGTTTCGATGGATTGGCCTCAGTGCGACCATGCACAAGCAGAGGCGCGCGACGAAGCTTGCCAAGGTGCTTGGGGGGGATTCGTAACTTCAACTCCTGTTCCATGGCTGCCTCCGTTCGGGATGTCACCCGTGCTCTGGATCCAGCAAGTTTCAGTCCAGACTTCGCGCGTGGAACGACATCTTGGCGCCGTACGTGTTGAGCATAGGCGATTGTCGACAGCCACCTTCTTTCGGTCCTCTAGGGGCGGTAAATCCGGCTCCACCGCATCGGACGCTCTGTGGTTTGTAGTCTTTGGTTTCCGCCCAGACGCAAGGCTCGTATATCCATCGGACCGGGATCAAGCAGCGCTGACCGGCTCGCCACGCCTTGCCGTACAGCCGGGACTCCCCAACAGTTTCCGAACGAGCATTGACCGTGTCGAGCTTTCTCCGCTTCTTGCCGTTGTCGTCGACGCGCTCGGGCTGCATGAACTTCGGCCAGAATCCGAACACCGCCTTGACGACCCCAAGGCCCTCCCCGTCCGCCGATGCGATCGGCGCTGCATAGTCCGGGTACACATCCGGCTCCCACGGGGCGCGGCGGTACAGATCGCGAATGCCGATCTTCAGCTCGTTGATGCCGGGATCTTCGTCTAGCGTTCAGATACGTGGACGTTACGGATACGCAGAATGCGATCGTTAGCATAGGCGGTGTGACATTTACGATGCCATCGATACCTTTGCCCTGCTGCTAGCGGCGGCGCGAAGGTGTGTACGGATGGTCCGTCTCCGATTTGTGATTCCATGTTCGTCGTCTGTTGTAGCGACGGTTGGGAGACGCTTCGCCTCCCCACGTCATCACCAGTAACCGGCCAAACGGCCAACTTCGCGCCCGCACATGAAGCCACTGGTAAACTCGGGCAACCAAAGCAACAACTTCACGCCTGACTTATGACCACGCTGTCGCCCGACGCCTTCGCCGGCCATACCCCAATGATGCAGCAGTACCTGCGCATCAAGGCCGACCATCCCGACACGCTTGTCTTCTACCGGATGGGCGACTTCTACGAGCTGTTCTTCGAAGACGCGGAGAAAGCCGCACGCCTGCTCGACCTGACCCTCACGCAACGCGGTGCTTCCGCCGGCACGCCGATCAAGATGGCCGGCGTACCGCATCACGCGGTCGAGCAGTATCTTGCGAAGCTCGTGAAAATGGGCGAATCGGTCGCGATCTGCGAGCAGATCGGCGATCCCGCCACGTCGAAGGGCCCCGTCGAGCGCAAGGTCGTGCGCGTCGTCACGCCAGGCACGCTCACCGATGCCGCGCTGCTGTCCGACAAGAACGACGTTTACCTCCTCGCGATGTGCACGGGCCACAACAAGCGCGGCGTCGCGGTGAACATCGGCCTTGCATGGCTGAACCTCGCAAGCGGCGCGCTGCGGCTCGCCGAAATCGAACCCGATCAGCTCGCTGCCGCGCTCGAGCGCATCCGGCCGGCCGAGATCCTGACACCGGACGGCGCGACCGACGCCGTGCCGGCCGGCGCGGGCGCAAGCAAGCGCGTGCCGGCATGGCACTTCGACATCGCATCGGGCACGCAGCGCCTGTGTGACCAGCTCGATGTCGCAAGCCTCGACGGTTTCGGTGCGCATTCACTCACGAGCGCGTGCGGCGCAGCCGGTGCGCTGCTGCTCTATGCGGCCGCCACGCAGGGCCAGCAACTGCGGCACGTGCGCAGCCTGAAGGTCGAGAACGAAACGGAGTACATCGGCCTCGATCCGGCCACGCGCCGCAACCTCGAACTGACCGAGACGCTGCGCGGCACCGAGTCGCCGACGCTGTATTCGCTGCTCGACACCTGCTGCACGACGATGGGCAGCCGCCTGCTGCGTCACTGGCTGCATCACCCGCCGCGTGCGTCGGTCGCCGCTCAGTCGCGGCAGCAGGCAATCGGTGCACTGCTCGATGCACCGGCCAACGCCAGCCTCGATGCGCTGCGCAGCGCGCTGCGCCAGATCGCCGACGTCGAGCGGATCACGGGGCGTCTCGCGCTGCTGTCCGCGCGCCCGCGCGACCTGTCGAGCCTGCGCGACACGTTCGCCGCGCTGCCGGCACTGCGCGAGCGTATCAGCGCGATCATCGCGAACGCGGACGCACTCACCCGCGTCGACGCAGCACTCGCACCGCCCGCCGAATGTCTCGACCTGCTGACCAGCGCGATTGCGCCCGAGCCGGCCGCGATGGTCCGCGACGGTGGTGTCATCGCGCGCGGCTACGACGCCGAACTCGACGAGCTGCGCGACATCTCGGAGAACTGCGGGCAGTTCCTGATCGATCTCGAAGCGCGCGAGCGTACGCGCACCGGCATCGCGAACCTGCGCGTCGAATACAACAAGGTGCACGGCTTCTACATCGAGGTCACGCGCGGCCAGACCGACAAGGTGCCCGACGATTACCGCCGGCGCCAGACGCTGAAGAACGCCGAGCGCTACATCACGCCCGAACTGAAAACCTTCGAGGACAAGGCGCTGTCCGCGCAGGAACGCGCACTGGCCCGCGAGCGCGCGCTATACGACGCGGTGCTGCAGGCGCTGCTGCCGTTCATCCCCGAGTGCCAGCGTGTCGCATCGGCGCTCGCCGAACTCGACTTGCTCGCCGCATTCGCCGAACGCGCTCGCGCGCTCGACTGGGTCGCACCGACCTTCACCGACGAGATCGGCATCGAAATCGAACAGGGCCGCCACCCGGTCGTCGAAGCGCAGGTCGAACAGTTCATCGCGAACGACTGCCGCTTCGGCACCGAGCGCAAGCTGTTGCTGATCACCGGGCCGAACATGGGCGGTAAGTCGACGTTCATGCGGCAGACCGCGCTGATCGCGCTGATGGCCTACGTGGGCAGCTACGTGCCGGCCAAGTCGGCACGCTTCGGCCCGATCGACCGGATCTTCACGCGGATCGGCGCGGCGGACGATCTCGCGGGCGGCCGCTCGACGTTCATGGTCGAAATGACCGAAGCCGCAGCGATCCTCAACGACGCGACGCCGCAAAGCCTGGTGCTGATGGACGAGATCGGCCGCGGCACGTCGACGTTCGACGGCCTCGCGCTCGCGTGGGCCATCGCGCGCCACCTGCTGGCGCACAACGCGTGCTACACGCTGTTCGCGACGCACTACTTCGAGCTGACGCAACTGCCGGCCGAATTCCCGCAGGCGGCCAACGTCCACCTGTCGGCCGTCGAGCACGGCCACGGCATCGTGTTCCTGCACGCGGTCAACGAAGGCCCGGCCAACCAGAGCTACGGCCTGCAGGTCGCACAGCTCGCAGGCGTTCCGGCGCCCGTGATCCGCGCCGCACGCAAGCACCTCGCGTATCTCGAACAGCAGTCGGCGTCGCAGCACACGCCGCAGCTCGACCTGTTCAGCGCGCCGCCGGTGGTCGCCGACGATCTCGAGTGCGCGGACGCGCCCGCGCTGCCCGACACACCGCATCCGGCGCTCGAAAAACTGCGCGACATCGATCCCGACGATCTCAAGCCGCGCGAGGCGCTCGACCTGCTGTACGAACTGCGCACGCTGGTCCGGTCGCACGATGTCGACGGACACGCGTAAGCGCATCCTGTGCGGCCTGCCGGCTCGCACGGCCGCCACGCTCGTCGCGGCGGTGCTCGCGCTCGCGCAGGCCACCGCGCTGGCCGCGCCGCCGAAGCGCAGCACCACGCCCTACTCGTTCGCGGTCGTGTCGGGTGTGATCAACGTCCCTGGCGACGAACCGGCCGCCCAGCGGCTGCTCGATGCGATCGCGCGCGAGCGCAACCTCGCGTTCGTCGTCTACGCGGGTGATCTCAAGGGTCCCAAGGAAGCGTGCCGCGATGCGCTGTATTCGCAGCGCGGCGCGATCCTGGATGCGGCACGCGTGCCGCTCGTGTTCATTCCCGGCCACGACGACTGGGTAACGTGCAACACCGCGGCCGGCGGCGGCTACGATCCGGTCGAGCGGCTCGACTTCCTGCGGCAGACGCTGCTCGCCGATTCGGCACTACCCGACCCCGGCGCGCTGCAGATCACGCGTGAAAGCGAAGTCGCACGGTTCCGCCCGTATCGGGAAAACGCCCGCTGGATGCGCGACGACATCGTCTACGTCGCGCTCAACGCGCCGGCGCCGAACAACCACTACCTGACGGCCGGCGGCCGCAATGGCGAATTCGAGGACCGCATCATCGCGAACGGTTTCTGGATCGACCACGCGGCCGAATATGCGAAGCGGCGCGAGGCACGCGCGATGGTGGTGATGTTCGAAGGCGATCCGCAATTCGAACGCTACGAGCGCGCGGAACGCTTCGCATGGCTGCGGTTCAACCGGCCGCGCGTGCGCGACGGCTTCCGTGAGCTGAAACGAACGCTGGTGAAGGCGGCGGCGACGTTCCGCGGCCCGATACTCGTGATGCACGCGAGCGGCGAGCCGCTTGCGAACGGTTTTCTGATCGACCGCCCGCTGCGGGCAGACGACGGTGAACTGGTGGGTAACGTGACGCGCGTCGCGATCGGACCGCGCCATCCGACGAATCAGTGGGTCAAGGTGAGCGTGTCGCCGGCACGGCAGACGATCTTCAACGTGAGCCTGCAGGAAGTGCCGAAGAACCTGCCCGTGCCGCCCGCGCTGCCGCTCGTGCCGCGTGACGAGGTGCCGCTGCCGCAGATGCCGGAAATCCCTGCGTTGCCGGCGCTGCCCGACTCGTCGTCGGTCGCGCCGCCATTGCAGGGTGACAGCGCCGCACCGGGCGGCGCGTCGTGGCCGGCGCCCGCCCCTGCGTCGGGGCCGGCACCGGGCCTGCCTGCGAGCTCAGTGCAGGGTACGCCCTGACGGCGCTTCGCCGTCTTCGTCTTCGTCCTCGTCCTCGTCGACGATCTCGAGCCCTTCCGCACCATGTGCGTGCTCATGCTCGATTTCGTCTTCGGTGGCTTCGCGAACGTCCTTCACGGTGAGTGCGAAACGCAGCGCCATGCCGGCCAGCGGGTGATTGCCGTCGAGCACGACCTTGTCTTCGGCGACGTCGGTGACCGTGTAGATCAGTGAATCGACTTCCTCGTCGCCGTCTTCCGGCGTGCCTTCGAACTGCATGCCCACTTCGAGCGGCTCGGGAAAACGATCGCGCGGCTCGATCTTCACGAGTTCGGGATCGTAGTCGCCGAACGCGTCCTGCGGCTCGAGTTGAACCTGCGCCTCGTAGCCCGGCTCATGGCCGTCGAGCTGTTCCTCGATCTTGGGGAACGTGCCATCATAGCCGCCGTGCAGATAGACCATCGGCTCGTCGCTTTCCTCGATCAGATTGCCCTGTGCATCGGACAGCTTGTAAGCGACCGACACGACGGTGTTTTTTGCGATTTTCATCCAATTCTCCCAAATACAAATCTCATTATACGATGCGCAACCGGTCTCAAGCCGAACCGCGGGATGCCGCTGCCGCCCCGCTCGGCGCGCCGCCTTCCGATCTTCCCACACCGCTGCTCGGCGGTCTTACGCCGGCGCAATTCATGCGCGGCTACTGGCAGAAGAAGCCGCTCCTGATCCGCCAGGCAATCCCCGGCGTCGCGTCGCCGGTCTCGCGCGACGCGCTGTTCGAGCTTGCAGCGGACTATGACGCGGAATCGCGACTGATCACCCATTTTCGTAACAAGTGGCAACTTGAGCAGGGCCCGTTCGAGCCCGGCTCGCTGCCGGCCGTCACGCGCAAGGCCTGGACCCTGCTCGTGCAGGGGCTCGACCTGCACATCGATGCCGCGCGCGCACTGCTCGACCGCTTCCGCTTCATCCCCGATGTGCGTCTGGACGACCTGATGATCTCCTATGCGACGGACGGCGGCGGCGTCGGTCCGCACTTCGATTCGTATGACGTATTCCTGCTGCAAGTCGAAGGTCGGCGCCGCTGGCGCGTCGGTGCGCAGAAGGATCTGTCGCTGCAACCGGACGTGCCGCTGAAGATCCTCGAAAACTTCGAGCCGAGCGACGAATGGGTGCTGGAACCCGGCGACATGCTCTACCTGCCGCCGCACATCGCGCACGATGGCGTCGCCGAAGGCGAATGCATGACCTGCTCGATCGGCTTCCGGGCTCCGTCCGCCGGCGAGCTGGGCGCCCAGTTCCTGTACTATCTCGCGGAGCGTGGCGGCCTGCGCGACGGTTGCGGCGATGATCTTTACCGCGATCCGAAGCAGCCGGCCGTCGACACGCCCGCCCAGCTGCCTCCGGCGATGGTCGAGCGTGTTGCCGAGATCGTGGACGCGATCCGCTGGCGCAAGCGGGACGTCGCCGAATTCCTCGGCTGCTACCTGAGCGAGCCCAAACCGAACGTCGTTTTCGACCCGCCCGCGCGTCCGCTGTCCGAGGCCGCGTTCGTCACGCAAGCGTCACGTCGTGGCGTGTGTCTCGACAGAAGGGCCGCATTGATGTATAACGCGCGCTCGTACTTCATTAATGGTGAAGAAGGACCGCTCGAGCAGGCCAGCGAATGGCTGCCCGAATTGGCCAATCAACGCCAGATGGAGGCGAAACGGTTTGTAACACTATCCCGGGTTCCCTCGATGACAGCCTTGTTGCACGAGTGGTATCGTGCGGGCTGGATACGGGTCGGAAACCGGATTTAGTGTGAGTCGCCCCGTATGCCCGTACGGATCAAATTCTGTATGGGAAAGACAACGTATTGACCCCGCATTTGTCGACGGTCGATAGGAAAGTGCATATAATTTCCGCCCAAGCCGTAGGGAAGATTCACGCTCTAGAAGTGCATCTCCACCAGCGGCCCAGGTCGGTGTTGGAGCACATTACCGGTATTGTTTCGCGCTGTTGCTTACCTTTAACCATAAAAGGACGTGATCATGAAGAAATCCCTCCTCGTAGCTTCCCTGTTGGCTGCTGTTGCACTGGCTGCTTGCAACAAGAGCGCTGATCAAGCTGCTTCGTCGGCTGCTAGCGACGCTTCGGCTGCTGCTTCGTCGGCTGCTTCGGCAGTTGCTGGTGCTGCGAGCGACGCTTCGGCTGCTGCTTCGTCGGCAACGGCTGCTGCGAGCGACGCTGCTGCTGCAGTGGCGTCGGCTGCTTCGGCAGCGACGGCTGCTCCGGCTTCGGGCGCAAGCCAGTAAGCCTCAGCGTCAGCTGAAAAAAAACCGGCCCGAGGGCCGGTTTTTTTACGTCTGTCGTTTCTGCGTCTATCGCACGGCAGTCGCACCGGGCCGCCATAGCGGCCCTGCCCCGCTCATCCGAGCGCCAGCCAGTCGAAGCCCGCGTCCTGCGTGGCCACGACCACGTCGTCCCCGCTCGTCCCCAATACACCGCCAAACGCCTGGCGAACCAGCTCCGGCAGGTTGTTCTGCTGGCTCAGGTGCGCGGCGACCAGGTGCTGGAGGCGGCTGCGTTCAAGCGACGCAAGGATGTCCGCCGCCGCGTCGTTGCTCAGGTGGCCATGGTTGCCGCCGATGCGCGCCTTCAGCGACTGCGGATAGCGGCTCGCGGCCAGCATCGCTGTGTCGTGGTTGGATTCGAGCACCAGCGCGTCACAGCCGCTCAGCACGGCCGTGATGTGCGGCGTGGCCATTCCGACGTCCGTCAGCACGCCGAGCCGGCTGGCGCCGTCCATAAAGACGAACTGGAGCGGCTCACGCGCGTCGTGAGGGACGGTATAGGGCATCACGGCCAGATCGCGGATCGCGGCCGTCTCGTCGCCCCACAGCACGTGGAGGTCGACATCGGCCTCGTCCGCGCCGACCGCGCGCGCGGTGCCCCAGCTCATGTAGAGCGGCAGCGAGCCGCGACGGGCGAGCGTCAGCGCACTGCCGACGTGGTCGCTGTGTTCGTGGGTAATGAGGATCGCATCGAGATCGCCGATGCAGAGATTCAGTCGGCCGAGCCGGCGCTCGACCTCCTTGGCAGAAAAGCCGCAGTCGAGCAGCACGCGGGTGGTCGTCGTGCCGCTCGAGGCCTCGACGACCAGCGCGTTGCCTTCGCTGCCGCTTCCGAGGCTGGAGAATCGCACGCGCTTAGTTCAGCTGCGCGTGGAGCAGCGAAATGATCCGCTGTGCGTCCGACGAGTTGTCGACCTGGCCGTTTGCGCCGACCACCGCAACCTGCGTGCTGCCGTTGCCCTGCGCGCGCACGTTGACGAGATACTCCTTGCCCGGCTTCGCGGCCGACGGGCCACCATAGAACAGCTTGCCGAACAGGCCGTCGCGCTTGAGCTCTTCCATCGTGTTCGCATAGCGCACGGTGTACACGCCCTTCTCGCGATCGCGATTGTCGACCGCGAAGTTGGTGCGGTCGAGCGCCAGGCCCACACGCAGCCATGCACGGTCGAACGACTCGGCCAGTTGGAGCGTCGCCCCGCCGCTGCTGGTGTCGCTGACCTGCGCCGGCGCCGTCGCGGGACGGGCATCGGTCAGCAGCTGCTTCGCCTGCGCATCGGTCAGGCCAAACTTCTGCATCAGCTTCGACAGGAATACGGCTTCGAGCACCGGGTTGCGCGGACGCTCTTCCCAGCGCGACGACGTGCCGCCCTGCGGGCCGACCATCATTTCTTCCATCGCGCTGTGCGTGATCGAGATATCGGTGTTGCCGTCCGACGTGCGGTTCACGAGCGTACGGAAGCGGTCGCGCGTGCCGGACGAGTACGCGAAATCGATGACCTTGCCGATCGTACGGCGGAACCAGTCGTCGGGGATGTTCGCGCGGTTTTCAGCCCAGTCGGTGGCCATGATGCCCGTCGACGGCGCATCGGTCTTCAGCGAGAAGCCGTTCTCCTGCCAGAACTCCTTCAGGATCGGCCACAGCTGCTCGGGCGTCCGGCCGTCGACGACGAGCCAGCGGCGGTCGCCGTCGCGCTCGATGTGCATGCCGAGCGGATCCTGCGCGCTCGGGATGCCGTCAGTCGCATTGCCAGCCTGCGTCGTGACCCGCGGCGGCAGCGTGCCGAGACCGGCGTTGGTCGGCGGCGCGACGAACTGCTGCGTCGTCTGCACCGGCTTCAGGTCGCTCGGCACCGCGAGCGGCGGCGCCGAGCCGGTGTTCTTGTAGTTGACCCGGTCGGGGGCCAGGTAGTCGTTCAGCGTATCGCAGCCGGCGAGCGCGCCCAGCGCCAGCGCCATCACCGACATCTGGATGGCGCGAGAGGAAAAGGCGAAACGTTTCATGAAATCCTTCGTCTTGCTAGAACGCTCGTCAGGAGCGGCGCCGGACGGAGCCGGCCGGTGCGGGTTGATCAGGGTTCGAGCCGGCGGCCGCAGGACGCGGCCGCCTCGGCATCAGGCGAGGACGCCGGCCTCGACGAGGGCCGAACGCACGGCTTCGTGGCAGCGCTCGTCGAGCGCCGTGAGCGGCAGCCGGATGCCGCCCTGCATCTTGCCCATCGCCTGCAGCGCCCACTTCACCGGAATCGGGTTCGCTTCGATGAACAGGTTCTTGTGCAGCGACAGCAGCTTCATGTGCAGCGCGCGAGCCGTCTGTACGTCGCCAGCCAGCGCCGCGCGGCACAGGTCGCTCATCGCGCGCGGTGCGACGTTCGCCGTGACCGAGATATTGCCGTGGCCGCCGAGCAGCATCAGCGCGATCGCGGTCGGATCGTCGCCGCTGTAGATCGCGAAATGCTTCGGCGCGGCCTTGATCAGGTGCGCGGCGCGATCGATGTTGCCGGTCGCCTCCTTCACGCCGATGATGCCCGGCACGTCCGCGAGGCGCAGCGTCGTCTCGTTCGCCATGTCGGCGACCGTACGGCCCGGCACGTTGTACAGGATCACCGGCAGATCGACCGCTTCGGCGATCGTCTTGAAGTGACGGTACATGCCTTCCTGCGTCGGCTTGTTGTAGTACGGCACGACCTGCAGCGTCGCGTCCGCGCCGACAGCCTTCGCGTGCTTCGTCAGCTCGATCGCCTCGGCGGTCGAGTTGCCGCCCGCGCCCGCGATGATCGGGATGCGTTTCGCCGCATGCTCGACCGCCGTGCGGATCATCAGGATGTGCTCTTCGACGTTGAGCGTTGCCGACTCGCCGCTCGTACCGACCACGACGAGCGCATCGGTGCCTTCAGCGATGTGCCAGTCGATCAGTTTGCGAAACGCCGGCAGGTCGAGACTGCCGTCTTCGAGCATCGGGGTGACGATCGCGGGGATGCTGCCGCGGATTTGAATGCCGTCTTGGGTGCCGTTAGCCATGAAACGCGATTGAGATTATGTACCGGTAAACATTGAGATTGTAGCGGATTAGCCGGGCAGTTCGTAACGTGGAATTCCCGCCCCCGCCTTCGGGGTCGCGCCCTCGCGCACTGCGCAGAGACGCTGGACGAACGCCTCGCGCGGCGCGGCGACGAACCCGTCCTCGTACGCAACCACCCGCAGGCGGCCGTGCACGGCGTCCAGCAGCTCGCCCGGGGCGAGCAGGAACGCGGGGTTGGACGGTTTCCCGACCGTTTCGTTTCCTTGCGCGAAGGTTTCGTAGATCAGCACGCCACCCGGCGCCACCGCATCGAGCAGATGGGGCCAGAGTGGACGATGCAGATAATTCGTGACGACCACCGCCGCAAACTGCTCGCCGGCCGGCAACGGCCACGGCGCGCCTTCGAGATCGGCGTCACGGGCGTCGACGCCCGGAATCGAACACAACGCGGCCAGTGCGGCCGGGTCGCGCTCGAGTGCGACGACCGCATGGCCGTGCGACGCGAACCAGCGCGCATGGCGGCCGCCGCCCGCAGCGACATCCAGCACCGCGCCGCCTGGCGACACCAGCCGCGCCCATTGCGCGACCCAGCGCGACGGCTCGGCCTGGGCGACGTGGCCGCCCGCGGCGGCGATGACGGATGCGCTCATGCGGTCGATCAGTTGTACGACAGGCCCATCGCGTCGCGCACGTCGCGCATCGTTTCCGTCGCGTACTTGCGCGCCTTGTCGCAACCGTCCGCGACGATCGCGCGCAGCAGCGACGGATCGTCCATGTACTTCTGCGCGCGCTCGAGCATCGGCTGCTGTTCGCGCAGGATGCCTTCGACGACCGGCTGCTTGCAGTCGAGGCAGCCGATGCCCGCCGAGCGGCAGCCCTTCTGCACCCAGTCGTGCGTCGCTTCGTCGGTGTAGACCTGATGCAGCTGCCACACCGGGCACTTGTCGGGGTCGCCCGGATCGGTGCGGCGCACGCGCGCGGGATCGGTCGGCATCGTGCGGACCTTCTTCGTGATCGTCTCGGCGTCTTCCCGCAGGCCGATCGTGTTGCCGTACGACTTGGACATCTTCTGCCCGTCGAGGCCCGGCATCCGCGATGCTTCGGTCAGCAGCGCCTGCGGCTCGACGAGGATGATCTTGCGCGCGCCTTCGAGATAGCCGAACAGGCGCTCGCGGTCGCTCATCGACAGGCTCTGCGATTCCTGCAGCATCGCGCGCGCCTGTTCGAGCGCCTCGTCGTCGCCCTCCTGCTGATAGGCGTTGCGCAGCTCGTGATAGAGCTTCGCGCGCTTGCCGCCGAGTTTCTTCGCGGCATCGAGCGCCTTCTCCTCGAAGCCCGGCTCGCGGCCGTACAGGTAGTTGAAGCGGCGTGCGATCTCGCGCGTCATCTCGACGTGCGGCACCTGGTCTTCACCGACCGGCACGAGCGAGCCGCGATACAGCAGGATGTCGGCCGCCATCAGCACCGGGTAGCCGAGGAAGCCGTAGGTCGACAGGTCCTTGTCCTTCAGCTTCTCCATCTGCTCCTTGTAGGTCGGCACGCGTTCGAGCCAGCCGAGCGGCGTGCTCATGCCGAGCAGCAGCGCGAGTTCGGCGTGCTCGGGCACCTTGCTCTGAATGAACAGCGTGGCCTGCGCCGGATCGATGCCGGATGCGAGCCAGTCGATCAGCACGTCCCACACGTTCTTCTCGATGACCTCGGGAGTCTCGTAGTGCGTCGTCAGCGCATGCCAGTCGACGACGCAGAAGAAGCACGGGTACTCGGACTGCAGCTTCACCCAGTTTTTCAGCACGCCGTGGTAGTGACCGAGGTGCAGCGACCCGGTGGGTCGCATGCCGGAGAAAATACGTTCAGGGAACATGATTGTCGTTAGAGAAGCGAGGCGAATGGGGACAGGATGGCGCTCAGGACGGCGTAGCCGACGTTGACGAGCGGGCGCAGCCAGAAGTTCGTCAGCACGCCCGTCGCGACCAGCACGAGGACGATGATGAAACCGTACGGCTCGATGCGCGACAGCGCGATCGATTGCTTCGTCGGCAGCAGCGCCGCCAGGATGCGGCCGCCGTCGAGCGGCGGCAACGGAAACAGGTTCAGCACGCCGAGCACGAGGTTCGCGCTGACGCCGGCAAACGCCATCCGCGTGAAGAAGGGCTCGTCGATGCCGACGGCGGGCAGCACGAGGGTCAGCACACCCCAGATCAGCGCCTGCACGAAGTTGCAGGCCGGGCCCGCGAGCGATACCCACAGGCTGCCCCAGCGCGGATCGCGCAGGTTGCCGAACGACACCGGCACCGGCTTCGCATAGCCGAATAGGAACGCGCCGCCCGTCAGGAAATACATCGCGAGCGGGATCGCGATCGTGCCGAGCGGATCGATGTGACGCATCGGGTTGAACGACACGCGCCCCATCATGTAGGCGGTATTGTCGCCGAGCAGGCGGGCGGCGTAGCCATGCGCGGCCTCGTGCAACGTGATCGCGAAGATCACGGGCAGCGCATAGACGGCGATGGTCTGTATCAGGGAAGCATCCATATCGCGTTATTGTAACAAGCGCACTCGCGCAAAAAATGGAACGACGCGCTTACGCGGCCGAGAGTCCGAACGGTTCGAGCGCGCCGCGCCCCGCGCGCACGAGTTCGGGCTCGTCGCCGGTCAGGTCGATCACCGTCGACGGCTCGCGCGGGCATGCGCCGCCGTCGATCACAAGGTCGACCTGTTTCTCGAGCCGCTCGCGGATTTCTTCAGGATCGTTGAGCGGCTCGTCGTCCGGCGGCAGGATCAGCGTCGTGCCGAGCAGCGGCTGGCCGAGCGATTCGAGCAACGCGAGCGTGATCGCATGATCGGGCACGCGCAGCCCGATCGTCTTGCGCGACGGGTGCGACAGCCGGCGCGGCACTTCCTTCGTCGCCTGCAGGATGAAGACGTACGGGCCCGGCGTCACCGACTTGATCTGCCGGTACTGGCGGTTGTCGACCATCGCGAAGTTGGCGAGCTCCGACAGGTCGCGCACGAGCAGCGACAGGTGCTGCTTCTCGTCGAGGCCGCGAATCCGGCGCACGCGCTCGACCGCGTCCTTGTCGTCGAGATGGCACGCGAGCGCATAGCTCGAATCGGTCGGCATCGCGATCACGCCGCCCTTGCTGACGATTTCCACGGCCTGCTTGATCAGGCGCGGCTGCGGATTTTCCGGGTGAATCCTGAAGAACTGGGACATGGGGGGTGGTAAAGGGGGAGAAGTCGGGTGCGCGCGGCCGGCAGCAACGAAGGTGGCAGGCCGCCGCCCGGTGTCAGAGCCAGCGTTCCCAGACCGGTGTCAGGTCCGGCGGCAGCGGCGGCAGGCTGCCGAGCTCGACGCGGCCCTCGCCTGGCGCATGGAAATCCGAGCCGCGCGACGCTTCGAAGCCGAAGCGGCGTGCGACGTCCGCATATTCGCGGTACTGGTCGGGGGCGTGGCTGCCCGTGACGACCTCGATCGCGCGGCCGCCCAGATCGATGAACTCGCCGAAGAACGCGTCGAATTCGACGGGCGTATAGCGGTAACGGCCCGGATGCGCGACCACGGCTTCGCCGCCGGCCGCCCGAATCCACGCGACGGCATCGGGCAGCGTCGCCCAGCGGTGCGGGACGAACCCGGGCTTGCCGTCGCCGAGCAGCCGATCGAACACGTCGGACGTCGACGTCGCGTGGCCGTTTTCAACGAGGAAGCGGGCGAAATGCGTGCGCGAGATCAGGTCGGGATTCGACACATACTTCAACGCACCTTCGTACGCACCGGGAATGCCGAGCGTGGCAAGCTGCTCGCCGATCGCCACCGCGCGCGCCGCGCGGCCGTGGCGCGTGCGGTACAGGCCGTCGACCAGCACCGGATTCGCGGGATCGACATTCAGACCGACGATGTGCACGGTGCGCGACGCCCACGTAACCGAAATCTCGACGCCGCTCAGGTAGCGCATGCCGAGCGCTTCCGCTTCGCTGCGCGCCGCTGCCTGGCCGCCGATCTCGTCGTGGTCGGTCAGCGCCCACAGGGTCACGCCGCCGGCATGGGCGCGGCGCGCGACGTCGGCAGGCGGCAGCAACCCGTCGGAAACATTCGAATGGCAGTGGAGATCGGCGTTCATTGTCGGCATGGCAGGTAAGGCTTCATTCTACTGCAACGCGGCAATGCGCCGCCCGCGTGCCCCGCCGCTGCCGCCGCGCGCTTACGCGCAGAACGCCTCGATCAGCGCCGCGATCTGCTCGGGCTGGTCGTGATGCACCATGTGGCCGGCATCCTCGACGAGCTTCTCGCGCCAGTCGGGGAACGCGTTGAAGCGCGCCTTGAATTCCGGCAGCGGGATGTCGCCCGCGATGTGGGCCAGCGTCGGCGAATTGACGGCTTCGACGTGCAGCACCTTCGCGCGCACCTGCGCCCAGGTGGCCATCACTTCGTCGAGCCGGTACAGCAGCGGGCCCGGCATCTTGTGTGCCGGGTCGGCCAGCAGGTGGTATTGGCCGTCGTCGCCGCGCTTCGACCAGTGCGCGGCAAGGAACGCCGCGCGGCGCGGGTCGAGCCGCGGATTGGTCTTGGTCAGGCGCGCCGCCACGTCGTCGAGGGACGCGTAAGGGCGCAGCACGGGCGGTTCACGCAACTCGTCCAGCCAGCCGCGCAACCGGCGCGGCGCCTGTTCGGCCCGCGCGGGCGCCAGCCCGAAACCCTCGAGATCGACCACGCGCCGCACGCGCTCCGGCCGCGCGCCGGCATACAGGCACACGACGTTCGCGCCCATGCTGTGCCCGACCAGGTTGACTTCGCCGGTCGGCGCATAGTGGTCGACGAGTGCATCGAGGTCGCCCAGATACTCGTGGAACCAGTAGTGGCCGCCGCCTTGCCGCGCGACCGGCCAGTCGGACAGCCCGAAACCGCGCGCATCGGGCGCGATCACCTGCCAGTCGCCCGCAAGCGCATCGACAACGAACTGGAACGACGCCGCGACGTCCATCCAGCCGTGCAGCATGAACAGCGTGGGCGCATCGGGCCGGCCCCAGCGCCGGACATGCAGCTGGACGCCGCGCACCGTGACGAAATCGGAAACAGAACTCAAGGCACTCATTGCAGCCGCCAGAAAAAAGAATGATCGTTCGATTATAGCGGCGACGCCCTCTTTCCGGCGTCCGGCAATCGAGGCGCCGCTCTAGCGGCGCGCATACGCCAGGGGCTGTCGGGACGCGCCCCGTCCCGGGCACCCGGGTCGGCTGGCGGCAGTCGACGCGCGGCCGAACGCGAGCCGGCTAGCGTGGCGCGTTACCGTCCGCCACGTCCTGCGCGGCCAGTTCGTCGAGTTCGGCCTGCTCGAATCCGGCATCGCGGCGCGCATCGAAATTGAACGGGCCGCGCAGCCGCGGCGCATGGTATTGCTCGGCGAGCTGCCGGTAGGTCGGCACGGGATCGCGGCCGGCTTCGTCGCACAGATGCCGGAACCAGCGGTTGCCGATCGCGACATGGCCAATTTCGTCGCGCAGGATCACATCGAGGATCGCAGCCGACGCATCGTCGCCCGCCTGCACGAGCCGCGCACGGATCGGCGGCGATGCATCGAGCCCGCGAGCCTCGAGCGTGCGCGGCACGAGCGCCATGCGCGCCAGCACATCGCCCTTGGTCCGCTCGCACATCTCCCACAGACCGTTGTGCGCGGGAAAATCGCCGTACGCATGCCCGAAAGCCGCCAGGCGGTCGGACAGCAGCGTGAAGTGATAGGCCTCCTCGGCCGCCACCTTCAGCCAGTCCGCGTAGAACGGGGCCGGCAGGCCCGTGAAGCGCCAGACCGCGTCGAGCGCCAGGTTGATCGCATTGAACTCGATATGGGCAAGCGCGTGCAGCAGCACGGCGCGCCCTTCAGGCGAACGCATGCTGCGTCGCTCGAGCTGGCGCGGCTCGACGAGCGGCGGGCGCGCCGGCCGGCCGGGCAGATCGGCCGGTTCGGGCAATTCGAGCGACGGCGCGATCGCCGCCTGCCCGGCCCGCAGTGCGTCGTAGAGCGCGCGCACCTGGGCGGCCTTGGCCGCGGGTTCGGCGTCACGCAGCGCGGCCAGCGCGGTGCGGCGCACGCAGGCAGACGCATTGCCGAAAGAAGAAGACTCCATGCTCATAAACGGGGACACCCTGCGTGCGCATCGCGGGAGCGCACGCACGCGACGGTTTACAATAGGCGATTGTTCCGCGGCGCATGCGCCGGGCAAACCAGACGCGCCATTCTACCGGCGCCCTTCATCGAAGAGACAAGGAGACTCCGTGACGATCTACAAGCTGGGCGATACGGCCCCGACGATCCACGAAAGCGTATTCGTCGCCGATACGGCGGCCATCATCGGCAAGGTCGTGCTCGAGGAGAATGCGAGCGTCTGGTTCGGCGCGACGATTCGCGGCGACAACGAGACGATCACCGTCGGTGCAGGCAGCAACGTCCAGGAAGGCGCGGTGCTGCACACGGACCCCGGCTTTCCGCTGACGATTGCCGAAAACGTGACGATCGGGCATCAGGCCATGCTGCACGGCTGCACGATCGGCGAGGGTTCACTGGTCGGTATCCAGGCGGTGGTCTTGAATGGAGCGGTCATCGGCCGCAACTGTCTGGTTGGTGCCGGCGCGGTCGTGACGGAAGGCAAGACGTTCCCGGACAACTCGCTGATTCTCGGCGCACCGGCGAAAGTCGTGCGCGAGCTGTCGGCGGAAGACATTGCGCGGCTGCGCACGAACGCGAAGACGTACGTCGAGCGGCGTGCGCATTTCAAGGAGCAACTCGTGCGGATCGGGTGATTCGCACGGATTTCAAGGAAGAAGAGTGAGCGACCAGTTACAGAAATTCATGTTCAATGCGGCGCCCGTGCGCGGCGAGATCGTTTCGCTGCGCAATACGTGGCAGGAAGTGCTCTCCCGCCGCGACTACCCTGCCCCGGTGCGCACGGTGCTCGGCGAGATGATGGCCGCGTGCGCGCTGCTGTCCGCGAACCTGAAATTCAACGGCACCCTGATCATGCAGATCTTCGGCGACGGGCCGGTCCAGATGCTGGTCGTCCAGTGCGGTTCGGATCTGTCGATGCGGGCCACCGCGAAGTTCGCCGGCGACTCAGCCCAGACGATCGGCGACGACACCAGCTTCGCATCGCTCGTCAATGCGAGCGGCCACGGCCGTTGCGTGATCACGCTCGACCCGGCCGACAAGCTGCCGGGCCAGCAGCCGTACCAGGGCATCGTGCCGCTGAACGGCGTCGACGGCCCGCTCGAATCCGTCTCGCAGGTGCTCGAGCATTACATGCATCACTCGGAGCAGCTCGACACGCGGATGTGGCTCGCGGCCGATCGCGACCGCGCGGTCGGCATGCTGCTGCAGAAGCTGCCGGGCGACGGCGGCATCGTGCCGCGTAACGCCGAAACCGATACCGATACGTGGGAGCGCGTCTGCACGCTCGGCGGCACGCTGTCCGCACAGGAACTGCTCGAAGTCGAACCGGAAGTCGTGTTCCGCCGGCTGTTCTGGCAGGAAAACGTGCAGCACTTCGAACCGGCCGGCACGCGCTTCCAGTGCTCGTGCTCGCGCGAGAAGGTCGGCGCGATGCTGCGCATGCTCGGCCGTGAAGAAGTCGACAGCGTGATCGTCGAGCGCGGCCATGTCGAGATTCATTGCGAGTTCTGCAACCAGCGCTATGAATTCGATCCGGTCGATGTCGCGCAGCTGTTCGCGGCACCCGGCGTCGAGACGGGCATCGCGCCCGCGACCGAGCAGCGTCACTGATCAGTGGCCCGATGCCGACGTGCGGGCACGGGCGCATAATGGACGCACGAGCGTCGCACGCAAGGCTCCCGCGCCGAAGTCACGCACTTCGGCGCAAGCCGCTTCCCGTCGTCGGCGCGCTGCAGGAGAAACACATGAATCGCCCGCTTCATCGTCCGTTCCGCGCCATCGTCCTGACGAGCGTTGCCGCCGGCACGCTCGCGCTGGCCGGTTGCGCGATGCCCCCGCCGACTTCCACGATCCTGAGCCGCCTGCCCGAACCCGGTGCATCGGGCGGCCAGCCGCCCGCGCTGTCGAGCGCCGAACGCAAGCGCTATGACGAGATCGACCAGCAGGTGCTGCGCGAACAGAACAGCGCGATGGCAGCCGAGGCCGCCGCGCGCGCATGGGCCTATTACTCGCCGCCGCCGGTGACGGTCTACGGTGGGTATTACGGCGGATGGGGCAATCGCTGGGGCTCGGGCATCAGCTACGGCTACCCGGGATGGTGGTGGTGAGCGTGCATCGCTCAGCCGATTGACTACCGGCAGGAAATAAAAAAGCGCGGCATTTCCCGCGCTTTTTCAATGGGTTCGAGCAATCGTGCATCAGTGATGCGCGGCCTTGCCCTTGTCGCCGCCATGATGCCGCGACGGCTTCGCGATCGACTGCGGATTCGGCACGACACGCACCGGTGCCGCGGACACGGCGCCGCGCGTCGACGTATTCGACGGTGTGTTGTTCAGCGGTACAGCAGGCGCATTCGGCGACACGAACTGCACGAATACCTCGCCGTCCTTCACCATGCCCATCTCGTAGCGCGCGCGCTCCTCGATGGCCGCCGTGCCGCCCTGCAGATCCTGCACTTCACCAGCGGTGCGCTCGTTGCGCAGCTTCTCGTCCGCGTTCTTCTGGAGCTGGTCGTCGAGCTGCTGACGCAATTCATGCACCCGCAGCCAGCCGCCGTGTCCCCACCATAGGGGGTACTGAATGAGCGCCAGCAAGGCAATCAGGACGACAGTGACAAGCCGCATGTAAGAACCGCAGATATAAGAAGCGCCGCTCCGCGCACATGCACAGAGCGGCGTCGATATGACGAACCCGATAGTAGCGCGTTAGCGCAGGTTATAGAAAGCCGATTTACCCGGGTAGCTTGCGATGTCGCCGAGATCTTCCTCGATGCGCAGCAGCTGGTTGTACTTCGAGATGCGGTCGCTGCGCGACAGCGAACCCGTCTTGATCTGACCGGCGTTCAGGCCGACCGCGATGTCCGCGATCGTCGAATCTTCCGTTTCGCCCGAGCGGTGCGAGATCACGGCCGTGTAGCCTGCACGCTTCGCCATTTCGATTGCCGCGAACGTTTCGGTCAGCGTACCGATCTGGTTGATCTTGATGAGGATCGAGTTCGCGATGCCCTTCTCGATGCCTTCCTTCAGGATGCGCGTGTTCGTGACGAACAGGTCGTCGCCGACCAGCTGCACCTTCTTGCCGAGGCGGTCGGTCAGCAGCTTCCAGCCTTCCCAGTCGCTTTCGTGCATGCCGTCCTCGATCGACACGATCGGGAACTTGTCGGCGAGCGTCGCGAGGTAGTCGGTGAATTCGGCCGACGACAGTTGCAGGCCTTCGCCCGCGAGCTGGTACTTGCCGTCGTGGTAGAACTCGGATGCCGCGCAGTCGAGTGCGAGCAGCACGTCTTCACCGGCACGGTAGCCGGCTTTCTCGATTGCCTGCAGGATCGTCGACAGGCACTCGTCGTTGCTGCCGAAGTTCGGCGCGAAGCCGCCTTCGTCGCCGACTGCCGTGCTCATGCCGCGATCGCTCAGGATCTTCTTCAGTGCGTGGAACACTTCCGCGCCGCAACGCAGGGCTTCACGGAACGTCGGCTGGCTCACCGGGACGATCATGAATTCCTGGATGTCGAGGCTGTTGTTCGCGTGCGCGCCGCCGTTGACGATGTTCATCATCGGCACCGGCAGTTGCATGGCACCCGAACCGCCGAAATAGCGGTACAGCGGCAGGCCGGCCTCTTCGGCGGCTGCCTTCGCGACGGCCATCGACACGGCCAGCATCGCGTTCGCGCCGAGGCGCGACTTGTTGTCGGTGCCGTCCAGCTCGAGCAGCGTCTTGTCGAGGAACGCCTGTTCCGACGCGTCGAGGCCCATGATGGCTTCGGAGATTTCGGTGTTGATATGCTCGACTGCCTTCAGCACGCCCTTGCCGTTGTAGCGGCCGGCTTCGCCGTCGCGCAGTTCGATCGCTTCACGCGAGCCGGTGGACGCGCCCGACGGCACCGCCGCGCGGCCCATCGTGCCCGATTCGAGCAGCACGTCGCATTCGACGGTGGGGTTGCCGCGCGAATCCAGAATCTCGCGGCCGATGATATCTACGATTGCACTCATGGGTTTCCTCTGAGAATGACGATGGATTCTTCAAACTGCGACGGCGCGCGCGCCTGAACCGCTTTCGCTACTGACGCGAGAAGCCGTCGCAAGGTTCATTCGATCTTTAATTGAAATCGTTTTCCAGGAACGGATTGCGCTTCACCGCCTGGTCGAGCGTGCCGAGGGTCTCCAGCAGCGCACCCATCCGGTTCAGCGGCACCGCGTTCGGGCCGTCCGACTTTGCTTCGGCCGGATTCGGGTGCGTCTCCATGAACAGGCCCGCGACGCCCGTCGCGACTGCCGCCCGTGCGAGCACCGGCACGAATTCGCGCTGGCCGCCCGAGCTCGTGCCCTGCCCGCCCGGCAGCTGCACCGAGTGGGTCGCATCGAACACGACCGGCGCGTTCGTCTCGCGCATGATCGCGAGCGAACGCATGTCCGACACGAGATTGTTGTAGCCGAACGAGACACCGCGCTCGCACGCCATGAAGCGGTCTTCCGACAGTCCCGCTTCACGGGCGGCGTCGCGCGCCTTGTCGATCACGTTCTTCATGTCGTGCGGCGCGAGGAACTGGCCCTTCTTGATGTTGACGGGCTTGCCCGAGCGCGCGCACGCATGGATGAAATCGGTCTGGCGGCACAGGAACGCCGGCGTCTGCAGCACGTCGACGACCGACGCGACCTGCTCGATCTCTTCGATCGAATGCACGTCGGTCAGCACCGGCAGGCCGAGCTGGCGTTTCACCTCGGACAGGATCCGCAGGCCCTCGTCCATTCCGAGGCCACGGAACGACTTGCCCGAGCTGCGGTTCGCCTTGTCGTAGGACGACTTGTAGATGAACGGAATGTTCAGCTTCGCGCAGATTTCCTTCAGGCGGCCCGCCGTGTCGATCGTCATTTGCTCCGATTCGACGACGCAGGTACCCGCGATCAGGAAGAAAGGCTTGTCGAGACCGACCTCGAAATCGCACAGCTTCATGCTTGCACTCCGCGCGCTTGCTTGTTGGCAAGCGCAGCTTCGACGAACGACTTGAAGAGGGGATGACCGTCACGCGGCGTGGACGTGAATTCCGGGTGGAACTGGACGCCGACGAACCACGGGTGCATCGAACGCGGCAGCTCCATCATTTCCGGCAGATCCTCGCTCGGGGTACGGGCGCTGATGATAAGGCCGCCGGCTTCGAGCTGGGGCACGAAGCGGTTATTGACTTCATAACGGTGGCGATGGCGCTCGTTCACGTCCTTGCCATAGATCTCTTCCGCCATCGTGCCCGGCTTGATCGGGCAGCGCTGCGAACCCAGGCGCATCGTGCCGCCGAGATCGGATTCCTCGGTGCGCGTCTCGACCTTGCCGTCGCGGTCGTACCACTCGGTGATCAGCGCGACCACGCGTTCCGGCGTGTCCGGCTCGAATTCCGTGCTGTTCGCCTGTTTCAGGCCGACGACGTCGCGCGCGAACTCGATCACCGCGAGCTGCATGCCGAGGCAGATGCCGAGATACGGCACCTTGGCTTCACGCGCATAGCGGATCGCCGCGATCTTGCCTTCCGTGCCGCGACGGCCGAAACCGCCCGGCACCAGCACGGCGTCGAGATGCTTCAGGCTGTCGACACCGTTCGTCTCGATCTCTTCCGAGTCGATGTATTCGATGTTGACCTTGGTCGACGTGTGCAGCGACGCGTGGCGCAGCGCCTCGATCAGCGACTTGTACGACTCGGTCAGGTCGACGTACTTGCCGACCATGCCGATCGTCACTTCGTGCTTCGGGTTCTCGAGCTTCTCGACGAGCGCCGACCACATGGTCAGGTCCGCGTCCTTCGGCGACAGCTTCAGTTCCTCGCAGATGATGCGGTCGAGACCCTGGTCGTGCAGCATCTGCGGAATCTTGTAGATGCTGTCGGCGTCCCACACCGAGATCACGGCGTCTTCCGGCACGTTCGAGAACATCGAGATCTTCTTCGATTCGTCGTCCGGAATGCGGCGGTCCGCACGGCACAGCAGCACGTGCGGCAGGATGCCGATCTCGCGCAGCTTCTGCACGCTGTGCTGGGTCGGCTTCGTCTTCAGCTCGCCGGCCGTCGCGACGTACGGCACCAGCGTCAGGTGCACGAAGCACGCGCTGTTGCGGCCGAGGCGCAGGCTCATCTGGCGCGCGGCTTCCAGGAACGGCAGCGATTCGATGTCGCCGACCGTGCCGCCGATCTCGACGATCGCGACATCCGGCTCACCGCAGGTGGCCGACGCGGCCCCGCGCTCGATGAACGCCTGGATTTCGTTCGTGATGTGCGGAATGACCTGCACGGTCTTGCCGAGATAGTCGCCGCGGCGTTCCTTGCGGATCACCGATTCGTAGATCTGGCCGGTCGTGAAGTTGTTGGCCTTGCGCATCTTCGTGCTGATGAAGCGCTCATAGTGGCCGAGGTCGAGGTCGGTCTCCGCTCCGTCTTCCGTCACGAACACTTCGCCGTGCTGGAACGGGCTCATCGTGCCGGGGTCGACGTTGATGTACGGATCGAGTTTGAGGAGGGTGACTTTCAGACCGCGCGATTCGAGGATCGCGGCGAGAGAGGCGGCGGCAATACCCTTGCCGAGGGAAGAAACTACGCCGCCGGTGACGAAAACATATTTGGTCATCGCTGGATGCTCGCGGGAAAAACGGATTATACCGTAAAGCCCGCCCTTCTCTCAGCAATTGGCGTGATGATCGCGCCCTTTCGCGCCGCCCCGCATCAGCCGTGCTCGCCGGGGCAAAGCCGCCCGCCGGCCGGTGCAACCGCGCGTGCCGGAGGCGGCGCCCCGGCTGCCGAACCGTGCGTCAGGCGCGCTTCGCGAGCGGGGTGACGGCATGCGACACATCGCCCTCGGCCGCCCTCAGCGAATTCAGCATCCGCTGCAATGCGCGGGCGGTCTCGAGCGGCCGCTCCATCGGAAACAGGTGGCTGCCTTCCAGCCATTCGACGCGGCCGCGCGCCGCGCGGCGTGTCGCATCGAGCCCGACCTGACGCACCTCGCGCGAACGCGTTCCGGCGAGGAAGCCGAGCGGCACCGGCGCGCCGTGCGCGAGCCGCGAGCCGAGCGTGTGCGGCAGCGTCCGGTAGATCAGGTATTCGACCTGCCGGTCGAACGCGAGCGAGCGCTCGCCGTTGGCGCCGGCCTGCGGAATCCCGTAGTCGATGTAGTCGGCCAGCATCCGTTCGTCCCAGCGGGCGAACGCCGGTTTCTCGCGGAAGTGCCGCCAGACTTCGTCACGGCTTACCCAGTGCGTACGCCGGTTGCGCGTCGCGGCGGCCGGCGACAGCCGCTCGTCGAGCCCCGCCCACTGGCTCGCGCGCAATGCGCCGGCGCGCCAGCCCGCGATGATCGGCGAATCGATCATCACGACGCCGCGCACCCATTGCGGCTTCTTCAGCGCGGCCATCAGCGACAGGTAGCCGCCGAGCGAATGGCCGACGAGCCAGACGGGACGCTCGTAGCGGCTGCCGATGTCGTCGAGCAGTTGCTCGACGAGATGCGGCCAGTCGCGCGTCACCGGGTAGCGGCGGTCGTGGCCGATCCGTTCGATGTAGCGCAGCTCGTAGTCGTCGGCCAGTTCGGCGAAGATCGTGCGGTACGTCGATGCCGGAAAGCCGTTCGCATGCGAGAAGTGGAGGATGTCCTTCAAACGCCGATGTCTCCTTTGTCGACCGGAGTTGGCGCTTCAGCGCCTACTCCGGTCCCATGCTTCGCGGTCGACAAGAGTTAGTCGCTTTAGCACTTACTCTCGTCCCATGCTTCGCGGTCGGCCGGAGTCAGTGCTTCAGCAACTTCTCCGGTCCCATGCTTCGCGTTCTGCCGGGCCCATGCTTCGGCATCGAGCGCGGCTCCCGGGCCATCTTATTGATACGCCGGCTTTCGCCGCGCTCACCGATCCATCCAGTACCGTCGCCAAACGTCGCGATGACGCTCGAAGGCAAACCCGCCGTCGGCCGGCGCGACGTCGAACCGCACGGCGCCGTCGCGATCGGTGCGCGGCAGCGGGATCCCGCGCGCCTCGTAACGGGCGAGAACCGTCCGGTGCGGATGTCCGAAACGATTGCGATAGCCTACAGGAAATACCGCGACGCGCGGCCCGACCGAATCGAGGAAAGGCTCGACCGACGACGTGCGGCTGCCGTGGTGCGGCACGACCAGGATCTGCGCGGCCAGCGCGTCGCGCGCGGCGGCCACGAGCTCGCGTTCTGCGCGCGCCTCGATGTCGCCCGTCAGCAGCGCGGACGTATTGCCCGCATCGATGCGCAGCACGCACGACTGCCCGTTCGAGGTACCCGCACCCGGGCCGCCCTGCGGCCACAGCATCGTGAACGCGACGCCGTCCCAGGTCCAGCGCTGCCCGGCCACGCACGGCAGCCGGTCGGCAACGCCGGCGGCCGCGGCGTCGCGCCACAGCCGGCTGTTCGGCGCAATGCCGGCCAGCAGTTGGCGCACGTCGGCAGCCGCATAGACGGCCGGCGCGCCGCCCGCGTGATCGGCATCCGCGTGACTGAGCACGAGCGAATCGATCGCCGCGATGCCGCGTGCACGCAACGCCGGCGCAACGATCCGCGCGCCGGCGTGGGTCGACTCCGCGCCCGGCCCCGCATCGAACAGCAAGGTACGCCGCGCGGTCTCCACCAGCACCGACGCGCCCTGCCCGACGTCGAGCACCGTCAGCCGGAAGCCGCCCGGCGGTGGCGCATCAGATGCCGGCGCGACGAGCGGCAGCCACGTGAGCGGGGCCGCCCAGCGCAACGGCCAGCCGCGCGGCATCAGCGCCCATGCGACGCCCACGCAGGCCAGCACCAGCACCGGCCAGTCGGGCATGCGCAGCCAGAACACGCCGGCCGGCCAGTCGGCGAGGTATCCCAGCAGCGTCATCATCGGTTCGAGCGCCGCATGCGCAAGCCGGAACGCATACGCATCGAGCGGCGCGGGCAGCGCGATACCGGCCAGCACGATCGGCGTCACGACCGAGCTGACCCACGGAATCGCGAACGCATTACCGAACGGGCCCGACAGCGATATCTGCGCGAACCATGCGGCAGTGAGTGGCGCGAGACCGATCGTCACCGCGTACTGCACGCGCGTGGCCTCGGCGATACGGCGCCCGGCGCGTGCACTCCACGCGCGCAACCGGCTCGACAGGCCGGCCGTGCCGTCGCCCCCCTCGCCTTCGGCACCGGCCTCACGCGCGGCACGCCAGCCGGCCACGGCCAGCAAGATCACCGCGACCGCCCCGAACGACAGCCAGAATCCGGCCGACAGCACGGCCCACGGGTCGGCAAGCAGCACGCCGCCGAGCGACGCGCACAGCACGGCGGACGTCGGCACGCGGCGCCCGGCCAGATACGCGATGCCGCCGGCCGCGATCATCCACCATGCGCGCTGCGCCGGCACGTTGAAGCCGGCGAGTGCCGCATAGCCGCCCGCGGCTGCCAGTGCGGCGAGCGCGGCCGCGTAAGGTGCCGGCAACACGAGCGTCGCGGCCCGCGCGCGCCAGCGCAGGCGGCGCCAGACCATCGATACGAGCCCGCCCGCGATCGCGCCGACGAGCCCGACATGCAGGCCGGAAATCGCGACGAGGTGGCTCGTGCCCGTGTTGCGCAGCACGCGCCAGTCGTCGTCGCCGATGCCCGACTGGTCGCCGATCGCGAGCGCGGCGACGATGCCGCGATGGCCCGCGTCGCTGCCGAGCGACTCGCCGATACGCGAGCGCAGCGCGTCGCGCAGCCGATCGATCGACGCACGCCATCCCGATGCGCGTTCATCGAGTAATTCCGCCCGCCGGGGCGCGCTGACATAGCCGATCGCGCGAATGCCTGCGGCCAGCCATGCCGCCTCGCTGTCGCGCACGCCGGGATTGGCCTCGGCATGCGGGCGCTTCAGGCGTACGACGAAACGCCAGCGCTGCGCGGCGCGCAGATCGGGAAGTGGATCGCGTGTCACCGATGCGCCATAAGCGCGCCACGACAGCCGGATCAACGGCGGGAAACGGCTCAGCCCCGCATCGTTCGACTCGACCGCGACCAGCAGCCGCGCGCCTGTCTCGTCGACCACGGGCAGCCCGCGGATCACGCCGGTGACGACGATGTCGCGCCCTTCCCACTCGACGGGCAGGCTGTCGCGCAGCCGCCATTCGGCCCGCGCGGCCGCGTAGCCGAACCCGACGACGCACGCCACGAGCGCGCACAGCATCCATCCGAATGCGACGGTCGCCCGCGTACGCCGGCGACGCATGCTCCACACGCTCAACACCGCGCAGCCCACGAGCACGGCCGCACCGATCGTCCATGCGAGCGCCCCCGGCAGCGTCGCCTGCCGCTGCAGTACGACCACGCCGAGCGCGAACGCGATCCACCACACGCGCATCGCCTCTCCTCGTCGACCCGGCGCCACCATCGAGCATGCGGCGCCTCAGGGCAACGATTATGCGGACGAAAGTGCGAGTCGCGGCAGCGCGGCGAGCGCGTTAGCCGAAGTGCATAGGGACACCGCGCCGGCGTCGATCCCGCGCAGTTCGGCGAGCACGTCGCCGATGCGCGGCACCTGGTCGGGCGTGTTCCGGGATTTGTACGCCCATTCGGGCGCGATGTCGGGTGCGTCCGTCTCGACGACGATCGCCTCGAGCGGCAACTGCGCCGCGAGCCGGCGGATCTGCAGCGCGCGCGTGAAGGTCACGTTGCCGCCGAAGCCGAGATGCAGCCCGTGCGCGAGATACGCTTCAGCCTGCTGGAAACTGCCGTTGAACGCATGCGCGATGCCGCGCCGCACGCCGAAACGGCGCAGCCCGGCGAGCACGCGATCCTGCGACTTGCGCACGTGGCACAGCACGGGCAGATCGAATTCGCGCGCGAGCTTGAGCTGCCCCTGGTAGAAGAACTGCTGCCGGTCTTCGTCGAGCCCCGGCACGAAATAGTCGAGCCCGATCTCGCCGATCGCGACGAAGCGCGGATCGTCGAGGCTCGCCTCGATCTCCATGCGCAGCAGGTCGAGATCCTCGTCGCGTGCGCGTGGCGTATACATCGGATGGATGCCAAGCGCGTAGACCGCGCCCGGTGTGCGTTGCGCGAGTTCGCGCACCGTCGTGAAGTTGTCGCGCCCGACGCTCGGGATCACGATGCGCGACACGCCGGCGGCGCGCGCCGCGTGCGCGACCGCGTCGCGGTCGGCGTCGAACTCGGCGGCATCGAGATGGCAGTGCGTGTCGATCCACATGGCGGCAGTCCTGCGCGCTGGCGCCGCACCGGGACCACCCCGGCAGCAGGCCAAGCGCGTTCGCTTCTTACACCGGCAGCGCCGGCTCCTCGTGCAGCACGCCGTCGCGCAGCCGCATGATGCGGTCGCAGCGCGCGGCGAGATCGGGATCGTGCGTGACGATCACGAAGCTCGTTTCGAGCGTCTCTGACAATTCGAGCATCAGGTTGAACACCGTATCGGCCGTCGTGCCGTCGAGGTTGCCGGTCGGCTCGTCGGCGAGCACGCACGCGGGCTTCGTGACCAGCGCACGCGCGATCGCAACGCGCTGCCGTTCGCCGCCCGACAGCTCGCCCGGCCGGTGCTTCGCACGCGGGCCGAGACCGACGCGTTCGAGCATCGCCTGGGCCTGCTCGCGCGCGTCCTCGGTCGTCATCCGGCGGATGCGCAGCGGCATCGCGACGTTGTCGAGCGCGGTGAACTCGGGCAACAGGTGGTGGAACTGGTAGACGAAGCCGAGCGCACGGTTGCGCAGTTCGTTGCGCTCGCGCTCGGCGAGTTGCGTGAACGGCTTGCCGAGCAGCGACACCTCGCCCGCGCTCGGCTCGTCGAGCCCGCCCAGCACGTGCAGCAGCGTGCTCTTGCCGGAACCCGACGCGCCGACGACCGCGAGCTTCTCGCCGCGCCGCACGGTCAACTCGGTGTTGTTGAGCACCTGCACGTTGAAGCCGCCCTGCACGAACGCCTTCGTGATCCCGCGCGCCTGAAGCACGTATTCCTGCATACCTGCCGAATCCTGTTTGTTGTGTTGTCGTGAATCCGCGAATGCGGTCGCGCGATCATTCATAGCGGAGCGCCTCCGCCGGCTTCACCTTCGCCCCGCGCCAGCTCGGATAGAGCGTCGCGACCGCCGACAGCGCGAACGCGATCAGCCCGATCCGGATCACGTCGCTCGCGACGAGTTCGGACGGCAGCTCGCTGATGAAGTACACGGACGGCGGCAGGAACTGCACGCCGAACAGGTGCTCGATCATCGGGATCAGCCACGGGATGCTCCACGCGATCAGGCAGCCGAGCGCGACGCCCGACGCCGTGCCGACGAAGCCGATCGTCACGCCCTGCACGACGAAGATCTTCATGATCGACCCCGGCTGCGCGCCGAGCGTGCGCAGGATCGCGATGTCGGCCTGCTTGTTGGTCACCGTCATCACGAGCGACGACACGAGGTTGAAAGCGGCCACCGCGATGATCAGCGTGAGGATGATGAACATCATCCGCTTCTCGATCTGCACGGCCGAGAACCAGGTCTTGTTCTGCTGGGTCCAGTCGCGGATATACAGGCTGCCCGACAGCGTATGCGACAGCTCGACCGCCACGTCCGGCGCCTTCTGCATGTCCTTCAGCCGCAGCCGCACGCCGGTCGGCGCGGCCATCCGGAACAGCGCCTCGGCGTCGCGGATGTTGATCATCGCGAGCGTGCTGTCGTATTCGTAGTGCCCGGACTCGAACACGCCGACGACCGTGAACTGCTTCAGCCGCGGCATCATGCCGGCCGGCGTGATCGATCCTTCCGGCGCGACCAGCGTGACCTTGTCGCCGACCGTCACGCCGAGGTTGCCCGCGAGCGCATCGCCGAGCACGATGCCGAACTGGCCCGGCACCAGCGCGCCGAGCTGGCCCGCCTTCATGTCCTTGCCGATGTCCGACACCTGCGGCTCGAGCGTCGGCTCGACGCCGCGCAGCATCACGCCGCTCACCGCGTCCTGGCGGGTGAGCAGCGCCTGCGCGTCGACGTACGGCGCCGCGCCGATCACCGACGGATTGCGGCGCGCTTCCTGCGCGGTCAGTTGCCAGTCGGGCATCGAGCCGGTCGGCGAGAACACCTCGACGTGCGCGAGCACCGACAGCATGCGGTCGCGCACTTCCTTCTGGAAGCCGTTCATCACGGACAGCACGACGATCAGCGCCGCGACGCCGAGCGCGATCCCGAGCATCGACACGAGTGCGATGAAGGAAATGAAGCCGTTACCGGTCGTGCGTTTGCCGGCGCGCGTGTAGCGCCAGCCGATCTGCCATTCGTACGGAAGTTTCAAGCGAATCCTTTCTGCTGGTTACGGCGGGGAGGCGCCCCGCGGCCGGACCGCCGCCCGGTGGCGGCCACCGGCCCGGGCACGGTCGAAAAACGGCCGCCGGACGCGAACGGGCCGTCAGCCGGCCCGATCACGCGCGCAGTTTGCCATACAATGCGCACCATCATGCACGACCGACGCCTCCATTTTCTCGTTCCGTTCGCGCTGCCGTCGGCGGCCGATGCGGCCTCGTCCCTGCACACGCTGGACAGCCCCGCGCTCGAAAAGTTGCTCGCCCGCGCCAGCCTCGTCGAGCGCGTGGCCGGCGAGGACTTCCAGCGCACGCTGCCGCACGAGCGCTGGCTGGCCCGCCAGTTCGGCGCAACCCAGGGCAACGCCGCGGACGAGGCGCCGCTCGCGCCCTACATGCTGCTGGCCGACGGCGGCGATCCCGGCGCGCACGCGTGGGCTTGCGTCGAGCCCGTCCACGTCGAAATCGCGCACGATCACCTGGTGCTCGTCGATCCGGCGGCCCTCGCACTCGACGAAGGCGACGCCGCCGCGCTGCTCGCGGTCGCGCGGCCGCTGATCGAGGAGCTCGGCGTCCGGCTCGAGGCGCCGAACCCATCACGCTGGTACCTGTCGAGCGAGCAGCTCGCCCGCCTCGCCGGCGCCGCGCCGCTGCGCGCGAGCGGCCGCAACATCGAGATCTGGCTGCCGCACGAAGCCCATACGGGCGAGCGCTCGCGGATGTGGATGAAGCTGCAGAACGAAGTGCAGATGGCGTGGTTCCAGCATCCGGTCAACGAGGCCCGCGAGGCGCGTGGCCTGCCGGCCGTCAATTCGATCTGGTTCCATGCGCAGGGCACGCTGAAGCCGGTGGGCAAGCCGTTCGCGCGCGTGCTGTCCGCGTCGCCTGCGGCGCTCGGCCTCGCGCGCGCCGCGCAAGCCGACGCCGGCGCGCCGCC